>CAZZHF010000194.1:0-5753 GCA_964653545.1 uncultured Gammaproteobacteria bacterium
CCATGATCATGAAGGTGGCCGTGCCCTTGCCGAAGCATTCACCGATGTTGGGGCAGGAGGCTTCCTCGCAGACCGTGTGCAGGTTGCTCTCGCGCAGGATCTGCTTGATCTCGTAAAAGCGGGTGGTGGGGCTGCCGGCCTTGACGCGGATCCACTCGGGCTTTTTCAGCACCTCGGCCTGTTCCACCTTGACGGGGATGCGCGACAGCTTGGCGCCGGCCTTCTGCTTGGCCAAGGCGTTGTAGTTTCCGGTGCTTTGCGCTTCGCGCACGACTTCAGAGCTGCTCATAAGCGTTCACGGTGCCAGCAGGTTGCCGAGCTGTTGGCCCAGCACGCGGGCGGCTTCGTCCCAGGTGGTAGATATGCCGATTGTAGAAAGGTCCACGGTTTTCAGCCCCGCATAGCCACAGGGGTTGATCCGCGAATAGGGTTCCAGGTCCATAGCCACGTTCAGCGCCACGCCATGCCAGGTGCAGTGCCGGGTGACCTTGATGCCCAGGGCAGCGATCTTGCCCAGACCCCTGAACGGGTCCCCCGGCTGGGCAGGCCCGGTCAGCGCCAGATGCGAAAACGGATCGTCCAGCCGCACGTAAATGCCGGGCGCACCGGCCACGCGGTGGCCCGTCACGCCGTAATGCGCCAGCGTGCGGATCACCGCTTCCTCGATCCGGTAGACATATTCCTTGACGTAGTAGCCCGCGCGCCGGAGGTCCACCATCGGGTAGGCAACGACCTGTCCCGGGCCGTGGTAGGTCACCTGGCCGCCTCGGGTGATCTGCACGACAGGAATGGCGCCGGGATCCAGCACGTGGTCGGGCTTGCCGGCCAGACCCTGGGTGAAGACGGGCGGGTGTTCGCACAGCCACAGTTCGTCGGGTGTCGCGGCGTCACGCGCCACCGTGAAAGCCTGCATGGCCTGCACGGTGGGCTCGTAGTCGACCCGGCCAAAGACCTTGAGCTGCACTGAAACGTGTCCCTATCGCAGTGCCGCCGCGGAACCGGCTTTGCCGGGCCGCTGGGGGCGCCCCCTTGAGGGGGGGGCGCCGCGGGCGCTTCGGGGGTGGGTCATAGAACCACCTTGACCATCGGGTGCGTGGACAGGGTGCGGTACAGCTCGTCCAGCTGCTCGCGGCTGGTGGCGGTAATGGTGAGCGTGATGCCCAGGTAGTTGCCGGCCTTGCTGTCGCGCAGCTCGATGCTGGTGGCGTCAAACGCCGGGTCGAACTCGCGGGCGATGGTGGTCATGGCCTGCACGAAACCGTCGACCTTGGCACCCATGACCTTGATCGGAAACTTCGACGGGTAGTCAATGAGCGAATCACGCCGCGCATCGACGGGCTGGGACGGTTGGGCGGGTTGGGTCATGAGGTGCTTTCCTGCTTGGCACGCTGGTATCCGGCATGCAGTTTCTGGCAGATGGGGCCAGGCACACCTTTTCCAACCGGGCGGCCGTCCAGCCGGGTAATGGCCAACACCTCCTTGGTAGCGGACGACAGCAGCAACTCGTCGGCGGCCAGCACCTCGTTGCGGGATATCCGGCGCAGTTCAAACGGAATGCCTGCTTCACGGCACAGGGACTCGATCAGCCCGTAGCGGATGCCCTCGAGCACCAGGTGGTCGCGCGGCGGCCCCATGACGGTGCCGTCCTTGATGACCCAGATGTTGCAGGCGGCACCTTCGCTCAGGTAGCCGTCGCGGAACATGACCGTTTCCACTGCACCCGCGTCGGCGCTGATCTGGCGCGCAAACACGGCGCCCAGCAGGCTCACGGCCTTGATGTGGGCCTTCTCCCACCGGAAGTCATCGGCAGTCACGCAGGCTACGCCCTGCTGGCGTTCGGCTGCGCTGGGCGCTTTCATGACATTGCTCATGGCAAACACCGTGGGCGTGATGTCTGCCGGCATGACGTGGTCGCGCATGGCCACGCCGCGCGTGACCTGGATATAGACCAGCTGGTCGGTTTCGGCGGGTGCGCGGCCCACTGATCGCGCGTAGTCGGCAATCAGCCTGTCCACCAGCGCGCGCCACTGGGCTTGCGGCAGCGGGTTGGCCATGCGCAGCTCGCCCAGGCTGCGCTCCAGGCGGGCCATGTGTTCGGCAAAGCGGAACGGCCGTCCGGCATACACCGGCACGACCTCGTAGACGCCGTCACCGAATATGAAGCCGCGGTCCATGACACTGACTTTGGCGTTGGGCAGGGAGGTGAATTCGCCGTTCAGGTAGCACGGCAGTTCGGGAAGGGTGTTGCTCATGCCCGGATTGTCCCCCAGCCCCGGCGTCGTGGCCCGTGAAAGTGCCCTGATCCCGTCACTTCAACAGCAGGACGGCTGCAATCGCGATCCAGCCCAGTCCCAGATTGATTTTGGCCAGCAGCACGACCTGGCCAATGCGCCGGGCGCCTTCGGGCCAGTTGCCGGCGGCCACGGCCTGCTTCAGCCGGCGAAAAGGCGCGAAATAGATGTGCGCAAAGATGGCGGTCATCAACAGGCCGATGCCCAGCATCAGGTGCCAGCCCGGTGGTGCGGCCTTCATGCCGACGGCCATCAGCATGGGAAAGCCGGTGACCAGCAGCACCGCGATGCTGGCCCATACCACCACGAAAAACCGCCCGAGCACGGCCGCCATCAGGGGCAGGCGTACCGCCGGCTCCAGGCTGGCGTGTACCGGCGGGCGCAGCGCCAGCATGATGAAGGCCATGCCGCCAATCCAGAAGATGGCCGCGGCCAGGTGAAAAAACTTGAGCAGGAGGTACATGTGGGTCGGTGGCGCACAGCGCCGGTGCAGGGTGGTCAGCCGATTGTGACTTGCACGCAAAACACCTTTGCGCACACGCCTTATCCGACAAGCGGACCGGAAATGGCGGACCGCTGCGGGTTTTTACTTATAATCAATGGCTTTGCTGAATTCCAGGGCTGCAATCGGAGCGTCATTCGAAATGAAAACAATCGCTCCGTACCCTGAAACAGATGCAGATGAACCCGCAGAGTTCAAGCCGCTGACCGCCGAACAGGCGCGCCAGCTGCGCGAGCGCAATCCATCAGTTTCCCCCTGGTGGGTGGTGGCGGGGCAGGTTGTGGTGGGCTTCGTGGTGGCGTTGGCGACCTGGGGCATCACCGGGAGGCAAGAAGCAGGTTGGTCAGCCGCATACGGCGCTCTGGCAGTGATACTGCCCGCGGCGCTGTTCGCGCGGGGGCTGACCGGTCGATTTGCCTCCCTGAACCCCGGAACCGCGGTGGTCGGGTTCTTCCTGTGGGAAATGGTCAAGTTGGCCTTGTCGATGGCGATGCTGATCGCCGCGCCAAGGCTGGTGAGTGCCCTGAACTGGCCGGCTTTGCTGGCGGGCCTGGTGCTCACCATGAAGGTGTATTGGGTGGCGATGGCTGTCGCGCCCAAGCGTACGAAACACGTGGCAAAACAAACAGACGAGTAAACAGATGGCTACTGGAACCGGACCGACCGCAGGCGAGTACATCATCCATCACCTGCATCATCTGCAGAACCAGACCCCCAAGGGGGTTGCTGACTTTTCCGTTTTCAACCTCGATTCGCTTTTCTATTCCATCGTGCTGGGTGCGTTGGGCTGCTGGTTGCTGTGGCTGGCCGCGCGCAAGGCCACGTCCGGTGTGCCGGGCCGCTTCCAGGCTGCGGTTGAAATCCTGGTCGAGATGGTGGATTCGCAGGCCAAGGGCATCGTGCACAACGCCAACAGCCGCAAGCTGGTGGCCCCGCTGGCGCTGGTGGTCTTTGTCTGGATTTTCCTGATGAACGCCATGGACCTGTTGCCCGTCGATCTGCTGCCCGCCATCTGGCACAGTGCCGGTCCCGCCCTGGGCATGAAGGACTACATGCGTGTTGTGCCCACGGCCGACCTGTCCGTCACCATGGGCCTCTCGGTGGGTGTGCTGCTTGTCTGTATCTTCTACAACATCAAGATCAAGGGCGCGGGCGGCTGGATCCACGAGCTGTTCACTGCCCCGTTCGGCTCGCACCCGCTGCTGTGGCCGTTCAACTTCCTGATGCAAATCATCGAGTTCGTTGCCAAGACCGTCTCGCACGGCATGCGACTGTTCGGCAACATGTATGCCGGCGAACTGATCTTCATGCTGATCGCCCTGATGGGCGGTGCCTGGTCGCTGTCGGCTACGGGCATCGGCCTGGCCATCGGCCACATCATTGCCGGCACGGCGTGGGCGATCTTCCACATCCTGATCATCACGCTGCAGGCTTTCGTGTTCATGATGCTGACGCTGGTTTACATCGGCCAGGCACATGACGCGCATTGAAGCGTTTGTTCCCGCGTTTTCCCTTTTCTTTTCTCGTTAACCAAGACCTTTAGGAGTCATCATGGAAGTTATCAGCTTTGTTGCACTGGCCGCCGGCCTGATCATCGGCCTGGGCGCTGTCGGCGCCTGTATCGGCATCGGCATCATGGGCAGCAAGTACCTTGAGTCCGCCGCACGCCAGCCCGAACTGATGGGCGAACTGCAGACCAAGATGTTCCTGCTGGCCGGTCTGATCGACGCGGCTTTCATTATCGGTACCGGTATCGCGCTGTGGTTCGCCACCGCCAACCCGTTCCTGGCCCAAATCGCCAACCTGCCGAAGTAATTCCCGCCGGATCAACGTCATGCCCCACAGCGGTTGCGCCGTGGGGTGAAGGATGAAAAAGTGAGCATCACCGGTACCCTGATCATTCAGATGATCGTGTTCCTGATCCTGGTCGGGTTCACGATGAAGTTCGTGTGGCCTCCCATCGCCGCGGCGCTGGACGAGCGCGCGAAGAAGATCGCCGAAGGCCTCGCTGCTGCCGACAAGGCCAAGTCCGAACTGTCCGCTGCCAACGCGCGGGTGGAAGAGGAACTGGCCAAGTCCCGCAACGAGACGGCCGCCCGCCTGGCTGATGCCGAGCGCCGCGCCCAGACCATCGTCGAGGAAGCCAAGGCTCGCGCCACGGAAGAGGGCAACAAGATTGTTGCCGCCGCCCGTGTCGAGGCCGAGCAGCAGACCGTGAAGGCACGCGAAGCCCTGCGCGAGCAGGTTGCCGCGCTGGCCGTCAAGGGCGCTGAGCAGATCCTGCGCAAGGAGGTCAACGCTGGCGTCCATGCAGACCTGCTGAATCGCCTGAAGACCGAGCTGTAAGAGGACACCATGGCCGAAATCGCCACCATCGCCCGCCCCTACGCGGAGGCCCTGTACCAGTCAGCCAAGGCTGACCTGGGCGCTGCCGCCGCCTGGCTGGAGCCGCTTGCGGCTGTTGCCGGCAATGCGCAACTGCAGCAATTCGCCGGTAACCCCAAGGTCACTGACCAGCAGGTGTTCGACGTGATCGCGGGCGTGACCAAGAGCGCATTGCCCGAGAGCGCGAAGAACTTCCTGCGCACCGTGATCGAAAACGGCCGCCTGGAAGCCCTGCCCGAAATCGCCGCCCAGTTCCGCGCGCTCATGAACGCGCAGGCCGGGTCGTCCGATGCCGTGGTGTACAGCGCGTTCCCGATCGATGCCTCTGCGCTGGCCGGCCTGTCGGCCGTGCTGGAAAAGCGCTTCGGCCGCAAGCTCAACGTCAAGGTCGAGCAGGACGCCGGCCTGATTGGCGGTGTCCGCGTGGTGGTGGGTGACGAGGTGCTGGACACTTCGGTCAAGGCCCGCCTGGAACAAATGAAAACGGCGCTGACCGCTTGACGCGGACCAGCTAACTAAAGAAAGAAGGAAAGAGTCATGCAACTCAATCCCGCAGAAATTTCTGAACTGATCAA
>CAZZHF010000195.1:0-5753 GCA_964653545.1 uncultured Gammaproteobacteria bacterium
TGCTGTTGGCTACCAGTCTGGCGCTCTTGCGGCGGCCGCCATCGGGCGCTTGACCGGCGCGCAATAGGCAAGTACTTCCGGCTTGTTGCCTCGCCCGACTTCAAGAGGTTGCGATGGCGCGGCTGGAGCATCCGCAGCTGCGTGCGGCGCTGCGGTGGTGAGCGCCATGCCGCCCCACTGCGAATGCTGGCGCGCGGAAGGCCAGACATACCTTCGCGAAATGACGTCCTGATAAGAACACCTCTCAGGACATGCCCTCGAAATCCAGGGGGTTTGGTACCGCCTTTCCGGGTTGCGCTCCGCGTGCTGGCCGGCAATGCTTCGGCCCATGTGTCCAAACACGACCATGGAGCGGTCAGACCCGGGGACTGTCGACCTGCCGGCATCGAACCTCACTTCGGCCCGCACGATCGAATCGGCAGCGGACGCCTTGGGCGATGCTGTAGGACGCGGGCGCAACGGCCTGCTAGAGCAAGCCGCCGCTGCCGATACGGTCGGCGCCTGGGCAGCGCTTGCCAAGGCGGTTAACCTGGCCAGCGATCCAGGCGCGGCAGCTCCGCTGCTCGAAGCAATTGCCGAAGTCCTCGACCTGAACCACGACGATGGCGCCGCTACTGCCGCGGCCTCGCTCAGGCTCGTCGTCGGTGCCCTCTTGGCCCACCCAAGCTGGCAGGACGGTACTTGGCGCCGCAGTGCCAACCCCAGTCGCCGCGGTGGCCGCCACACCGGAAACGTCCAAGATCACCCCCTGCTTTCCTGCCTGGTGGCTGACCGGCGGGCAATGCTGGAGCGACCGGCGCTCAACCGGCTGCGGTGGGTGATCGTGATGTTCCTGGCGCACGGGGGTGAGCCGACCGGTGCTGTCGTGACCGTGGCTGACGCGGTGCGCAAGGCGGAATCGATGGAGGCCTGGCGGCAGGTGGTCCGTGCCATGCCGTGCCCGGAAATCTCAAGTCTGGATCACGGCGACTGGATGCGCGATCTGCTCGACTACCTGCACCAGGCCGAGCCGCCATCCGATCTGGCCTTGGTTCCGGCGGTGTCGATTCGGGCCTTCTTCGTGGGGCTGCAGACGCTCATCCGCCATGTCGTGGAGCAGCCGGCGCGCCGCCAGCAGCGCCTTCTGTTCGACGAAGACGACATCGAGCCTCGGGGCGCCGTTCTGCCGCTGGTGACGTCGTCGGGTCGGCGCCATGGCGCGCGGTACCGGCTGGCCGCGGATGATCCAGCGGCAGACCGTCGGCGCCCCGTGCAGCAAGCGCTGGTGTTCGAAGATGACACGCAGGAAGACGGCCCGGCCCGCGTGCGGCTCCTGACGTCGACCGCACTCGCGCCATCGGAGCAGCCGCAGTCCAACCGCGCCGCGCGGCTGGGCGTTCGTCTTGGCAGCTATCGCCTGACCGAGATCACCCAGCGACTGCGCTGGTCATGGGATCACCTCAACCCCTTGGACATCGGGATCCTCACCGCGTCGATCCGTTTGGACATGGCCAACCCAGGATCCCGATGGCGCGGCAGCGTCCTGTGTGCAGTGATGCTGGGCCTCGGCCGATCTGCCGCGGATGCGTTGTGCCTGGGCGTAGGCGCCGACACCGGTGGCGACGACTGGATCGATGTCGAGTGGCGTTGGCGCCGACGCATCCGCCGCCCGCCCAAGGCTTGGATCCCCGATGACCAGCTGATGCCGTACCTGGCAATTGCCTCCAGCGAGATCGCATTGCCTCTGCCGCCCCTGCTTCGTGACGCGTTGTCGGCAGCGATGCGTGCTGCCGGCCGGCCTGGTGTCCTCGGCACGCTGCTACAGGCGACAGCCGAGGAAGCACCCACCCTGTTGTCGGACTGGCTTCAGCCGTTGCGCAAGCAACATCCATCGACTCGGCTGACCTCCGGCCGCATCGCCCGCGCATTTGCCGTCGAGGTGTTTGCCGTAGCCGGCCAGGAGCTGGCGGTGCACTCGCTCACCGGCACCGAAGAGCACGTACCGCCGGTCGCCAGCTACTACGTGGCGCTGGATGCCGGTCGCCTGGCTGAGGCTACCCAACAGGCGTGGGCGAGACTTTTCGGCCCCGAGTGCTGCACCACCGCCGGCGAAGCCTGCTTGACCGGCGCCCCGGTCCTGCGGCCTGCTGTGCTGGCCGACTGGGTGCGGTCTGTGCGCCTCGCAGTGGCCGCAGCGGCCACGCTGGTGGAGCGCCACAACGCCTACTGCCGCTACGTGCTGCTGCACCTGATGGCCGCCACGGGCATGAGGCCGGTGAACGACCCGTTCGAGTCGCTCGACATGCTGGACCTGCCGCGAGGCCTGGCCCTGGTGGCCGACAAGTCATCCCACCAGCCGAACGAGGCGCGGCTGGTGCCGCTGACCCCGGTGACGGTGGCGATGGTGACGCATTGGCTGGATCACCTGCAGCGCCTGGCCCGCTGGGTGAACGGGCTGCTTCCAATGCTTTCGCTGCAGATCGAGACCGTGCTCCGTGCCCATGGCCCACGCGCACTGCCACTCTTCTTCTTGCTGGATGACGACCTGACCGCGCAGCGCATCGACCGCAGCACGATCGAGGGTTGGTGGCCAGTCGAGTGGAGCGGATTGCCGGCCAACCAGCTGCGGCGCGAGTTGGCCACGGCGGCCGCGAACCGTGGCTGGCCCGGCGAGTTGGCCGAACAACTGCTCGGTCATGTCGATCTGGGCGTGCCGGCCTTTGGTGCGCACTCCACGCTGTCACCAGTGGACCTCCAGCGCTGCTTGCCCGGGCTGGCCGCGATGCTCGAACGACAGGGGTGGTCCGAGATCGCGTCGCCCCTGGACGTCGGACCCACTCGCCGCGGCAGGCCCTTGCCTCGCTTCGCGGCCGCGCCCGCCACGCTGGGTTCAACGCAGCGATTGGCACAGCAGGCCGCCAACAGCCGCCGCACCCTGCGGCGGATGGAGGAGGTGCTGCGTCGTTGGTGCCGCGGGCGTGAATGGCGCGCGCTCCAACAAGCCGATGTCGATACCCTGTACCGCGAGGCGCTGCGCGGCCGCGTGCAGCCGGGCACGGCCGCTGAAGTGATGGGGCTGCAACGCATCGACCGATTGCTGCGATGGCTCAAGCGTCGCCACGAACTTCAACACCTGCGCCTGCCGGCAAGCCGCGCGCTGCACACCGCGCCTGTTCCGCACGCCATCGGCGATCTGCTGGCCCTGCAGCGCTGGCAGCAGTTGCGCCATGCGTTCGAGCGTGTGCTGCACCAACGCGCGCGGCGAGCGCCCGACCTGGGCGACGCCAATCGGTTGGCCGAAGCGGTGGTGGGCGCCGTGCTCTACAGCTTCATCGCCGACCGGAGGGTACTTCACGCGTTGGCGCAGCCCGGCGCCTGGTGTCTGCGCGAAGTCGCATCGGTCGGCATCTTCCTGGAGATCGAACTGCCATGGCCCGGTCAGGTGAGGGCCG
Organism: uncultured Gammaproteobacteria bacterium; assembly: GCA_964653545.1. Lineage (GTDB taxonomy): Bacteria > Pseudomonadota > Gammaproteobacteria > Immundisolibacterales > Immundisolibacteraceae > Immundisolibacter. Next base: position 3,432 of record CAZZHF010000195.1, read on the forward strand.
TTCAGCGGTTCGCTCTGCAGCCAATGTCCGCCCTGCTTCTGGGCCGGTCGCCCCGGGCGGTACAGGCCTTCGATGCCCAGTCCCGCGCGGAGCACCGGCGCGCCTTGCACCGATTGGTGAACACCCTGGCTCGGCAGACCGATGGTGGCAGCGCGACCTTCGACACGGCGGATGCCGCCGAGCGCTGGTTGTGCGACACGACGGCCACCGCCGCACGGCTGCGGCTGCCCAGCCACCTGGTGGCCGGGCTCGACGGCCGCTGCGAGGCGGTGGGCCTGCCGGTGCACGACTGGACGCGCTGGATGGCCGGGCACGACCCGCCCGCCGAAGCCATCTCTGATCCTGGCCAGCCCGACACGGACTTCAACCCGCCGGACCGCCCGGCATGGCGCTTGCGCCCCGGCGACAGGACTGGTTCTGAGGCTGACGCACGCGCGCTGGGACTGGCGCTACATCGCCATGTGCGCGAGATCTTCGCCGAGGTGGATCAGTTGGCCGAAGCCCATGCCGAGGACAAGCAGAAGTCACTCAACCGCATCGAGGCGTTGGTGCCACGGCTGGAGCTGGCCATCGAGCAGCACGCGAGTGCGCCGGACTTTGCCGTTGCAGTGGTGCAGTGGTTGGTCGACCTGCTGCGCAGCGGCGCCACCGACCGCGCATTGCGGTCGTCCTCGGCCGACCGCTACTACACGGAGTTGGTGCGACCGCTGATCGACCAGCTCGGCGACCACACGCTGGCCGATCTCGATGAAGACACCTTGGCCGACGCCTACGCTGACATGCTGGAAGGCTTGAGCCCCGGCCGCCAACCCTATGCGCTGGGCCGACTGCGCGAGTTCCATCGATTCCTGGTCCGGCACCATGGCGTGCCGGATGTCGACTGGGCCGAGGTCACACCCGACGGCCTGGAGCGGCACCACGCGCCCGACGCCGGCGTTCTGCTGTGGGCCGAGTACCTGGCAGCGCTGAATCTGCTGGTCGAAGACTCTTCTGCCGACCTGCGCGAGCGCCGGTTGCAGGCCGTCGTGCTGTTGCTGATGTTCCGCGCCGGTTTGCGCTCGGGCGAGTGCCTGGGCCTGCGTGCGGCCGATCTGATCTGCTCGGACGGGCAATGGATCGTGCTGGTGAGGCGCAATGCCTACCGGAACCTCAAGTCCGACGCGGGCGTCCGGCAAGTGCCGGTTATCGGACCGCTGAATGCGCTGGAAGCCGAACTGCTGAACGGCTGGCGCGCCCATGCCGACGAGACGGTGGGCAACGACCGCTGTGGCGTGCTCATAGGCCAGGACGAGGCGCCGCGTCGGCTCGTCGATCGCCAACGGCTGCTGGACCGCATCGCCGACGCGCTGCGCGTCGTTACCGGACGCGCGGGTCTGCGGCCGCACCATTTGCGGCACACCTTTGCCGGTCGCACTGCGTTGCTGTTGTGCCTGCGTTCGCTGCCTGACGACGAAGCCCGGCGCGCCATCGTGCAGCGCCTGGTGGGCCCCTGTGGACCTGAGACCACGCGCCGCCTGTTGCTGGACACCGACGATCCCAGCAAGCGGTCGCTCTGGGCCCTGTCGTTGGCCATCGGACACGCGTCGCCCGCCACCACGCTGCGCTGGTACATCCACGTGCAAGAGTTGCTCCAGGTTTTCGCCTTGGACGAGTTGGAGGCCGAGCTGACCGTCAAGCTCGGCACCGTAACCGCGGCCTACGTCTGCGGGCAGCCGGTGAGGCGATCACGACACCGTGTGCAGGTGAACGGTGCCTGGGCCAGCCGGCATTTCGCCGCCGGAGCGATCGCGGCGCTGCCGCGAGCGTCGAGGCCCCGGGCCTCGGCGGTTCTCCCGCCTCGCAGGGCGGCACCATCGGCCTCACTGGTACCGCTGGTGGTCGATCGGCTGCTGGAGCAAGTCCATCGCCGCAGCCGAGTTGACGGACAGCTGGCCCACCGGCTGATGCTGCAGCCCGAGGTGATTGGCCAGTTGCTTCAGCAGGAGTTCCATTGCCGCGAGTCGGCTGGCTACGACCTGGCCGATTCGGGCTGGCACCCGAGCAGCAGCCGCACCGTTCTGCGCCATGCCCGCGCCGGTGTTCGAAGCCCGGTCGAGACCGAACGGGTGCGTGGCTTTCTGCGCCAGATGTCATCCCACCTGGGTGACGCCACATGGCAGGCCCAGGCCCACGCCGCGGTGGCCGTGTGGCAGCGCCGCTACCGCGCCACGGCCACGCCAGTGATCGTCACCACGGGCGACGAGGCTGCGGCCATCCTCACCTGGTGCGAGGCCAGCGGCGTGCGTGCGGACGACCTGATCGTGATGACGCCCGACGACGGAT
>CAZZHF010000196.1:0-1718 GCA_964653545.1 uncultured Gammaproteobacteria bacterium
ATGGCGCTCCCTAGGGGACTCGAACCCCTGTTTTCGCCGTGAGAGGGCGACGTCCTGGGCCACTAGACGAAGGGAGCCAGTGGCTTGAAAAGCAAGCTGATACTATAGCCGAGACAGCCCTGTTACGACAGGCGGGCACTGCGCCCGCCCCCCAAGGTGTACCCCGCCAAACCCCTATGCCGGACCCCGTTCTCGACCCCGCACTGATCCTGCCCCGCAGCGAACACTCGATTTCTCGTGCCAACATCAGTAAAAGCGCGCTGAACGTCCTGTATGGGCTGCACAAGGCGGGCTATGAAGCGTGTCTGGTCGGCGGCGGCGTGCGTGACCTGCTGCTGGGTGTCACCCCCAAGGATTTCGATATCGCCACCAGCGCGTCACCGGACCAGGTACGCGCCACGTTTCGCAATTGCCGCCTGATCGGCCGCCGTTTTCGGTTGGCGCACGTGCACTACGGGCCGGAAATCGTCGAAGTGGCCACCTATCGCGCCTCGCATGACAAGGCCGAAGACGAGGGCGACGCCCGCCTGGACGGCGACCGCATCCTGCGCGACAACGTCTACGGCACGCGCGAAGAAGACGTCATCCGCCGCGACTTCACAGTCAACGCGCTGTATTACCGTATAGAAGACTTCGCCCTGATCGACCACGTCGGGGCACTGGAAGACATTGCCCTGCGCCGGCTACGCACCATCGGTGACCCCGAGGCACGTTACCGCGAGGACCCGGTGCGCATGCTGAGGGCCGTGCGCTTGGCCGCCAAGCTCGACCTGTCCATTGAGCTTGCGACCGAGGCGCCACTGTTCGAGTTGGGCTACCTGCTGGAAACCGTGCCGCAGTCCCGTCTGTTCGACGAGGCGGTCAAGTTGCTGCTGTCCGGCCATGGCGTGCGCAGCTACGAATTGCTGTTGCAGTACCGCCTGCTCGACTACCTGTTTCCGCTCGAAGCGACGCAGATCGACCCGGAGCGCGACCGGCTGATCCGCGCCGCGCTTGCCAACACCGACCAACGGGTGGCCGCCGGCTTACCGGTGACGCCCTCATTCCTGCTCGCCGTCCTGCTATGGGATCCATTGCAGGACGCCGTGGCACGCCAGTTGGTACGGGGCGTGTCGGAACACGAGGCTTTCTTCCATGCCCAGGAGGAAGTGCTGCGTATGCAAAACGATATCCTGGCGGTGCCCAAACGCTTTACCCTGCCCGCCGCCGAGATATGGTCGCTGCAAAGTCGCCTGGTACGCCGCCGCCAGCCCGAGCGGATGTTGAGTCACCCACGGTTTCGGGCGGCCTATGATTTTCTGCTGTTGCGGGCGCAGGGCGAGCCGGATCTGATGCCCTCCCTCGACTTCTGGACCGCGCATCAGAGCGGCGCAACGCCACCCACCGTGAATGAAGCCGAAACCGATGCCGACGGCGGCGCGCCGCGGCGACGTCGGCGACGACGCGGGCGACGTCGTGGTGCTCCCGGTGCCACGCCCCCTCCGACCAGTGTCGGACCTTGACCGCACAAGCGGCCTTCATTGGCCTTGGTGCCAACCTTGATGATCCGGCGCGGCAGGTAGAATGCGCGCTTGACGCCATCGCCGGGCTTCCGCAGACCGTCCTGGTCACCCGCTCCGCCTTGTATCTGAGCCGCCCCATGGGGCCAGCCGACCAACCCGATTACATCAATGCCGTAGCGCTGGTTGACACCCGGCTGCCGGCGGCAACGCTGCTAG
>CAZZHF010000196.1:1818-5746 GCA_964653545.1 uncultured Gammaproteobacteria bacterium
TACATCAATGCCGTAGCGCTGGTTGACACCCGGCTGCCGGCGGCAACGCTGCTAGGGGCGCTGCTGTCCATTGAGCGCCGGCAGGGCCGCCTGCGCAGTGCCGGCCAACGCAATGCGCCGCGCACTTTGGACCTTGACTTACTCCTGTATGGCGAGCTGGTGTGCAACGATCAAGCGCTTACCCTGCCACACCCGGGTGCCCACCAGCGGGACTTTGTACTGGTGCCGCTGGCCCAGATTGCACCGCACACCGTGATCCCCGGGCGTGGCCGGGTAACCAAACTGCTGACCACGTGCGCTCAGCACGGACTGCGTGAGTTCACTGATGGTCCACTGGCCGCGCTTGCCGGCTAGGACCGCTTCATTACAATGTCGGCCCCCGCGGCCCGTGCCGGCCGCAGCGAGGAACAAGCGCCATGGCCGTCACCCTCGATACCCTGCGCAAAATGAAGCGGGCCGGTGAGCGCATAGCAGCGCTCACCGCCTACGATTTTTCCTTCGCCCGCCTGCTCGATGCCGCGGCGGTGGACTTGGTGCTGGTCGGGGATTCGCTCGGCAACGTGATCCAGGGCCACGCCACCACGGTGCCGGTCACCGTCGACGAGATGGTCTACCACACGCGCTGCGTTGCGCGCGGCCTTGAAAGGCCGCTGCTGGTGGCCGATCTGCCCTTTCTGAGCTACCAGGAAAGTCCTCAACAGGCGCTGCATAGCGCTGGCCGGTTGATGAAGGAGGGCTTCGCCCATATGGTGAAGCTCGAAGGCGGAGCCGCCATGGCGCCCGCAGTGCGGTTTCTGGTTGAGCGCGGCGTGCCGGTGTGTGGTCACCTGGGCCTCACGCCGCAGTCCGTGCACCAGCTTGGCGGCTACAAGGTCCAGGGCCGCGGCGAGGCCGCCGCCCAGCAACTGCATTCCGATGCCCTGACGCTGCAAGCGGCCGGTGCCGCATTGCTGGTCCTGGAAGCCATACCGCGCGCGCTGGCCGCCCAGGTCACGCAGGCACTCGACATACCCACGATCGGCATCGGTGCAGGCGCGGCGTGTGACGGCCAGGTGCTGGTGCTGCAGGACGCGCTGGGCATGAATCCGACACCAGCGCGTTTTGTGCGTAATTTCCTGCTCGGCCACGATGACCTTGGCGCCGCCATCGCCGCCTACGTACAGGCCGTCAGGAAAGGCAGCTTCCCTGGTCCTGAGCACGGCTACGATTGATGCAGCACCTTGCCAACGCCGCGACCTTACGGGCCACGCTCAAGCAGTGGCGGGGCGCTGACCAGCGCATCGCCCTGGTGCCGACGATGGGTAATATCCACGAGGGTCACCTGCGTTTGATCGACACGGCGCGCGAGCACGCCCGGCGCGTCGTCGTCAGCGTGTTCGTGAACCCCACCCAGTTCGACCGCCCGGACGACTTTGCCCGCTACCCACGCACTCTGGACGATGATGCCGCGGCGCTGGCCGGCCGCGGGGCGGATGTACTGTTCGCGCCGCAGGTCGACACCCTCTACCCGGATGGACTTGATCTTGCCGCCCATGTCGAACCAACCCGCAGTGCGCAGGGACTGGAAGGCGAGTTTCGACCCGGCCACTTTCGCGGCATGGCCACGATCGTGGTCAAGCTACTGAACCTGGTACAGCCCCAGCTGGCGCTGTTCGGGGAGAAGGACTACCAACAATTGGCCGTGGTGCGCGCCGTGGTGCGCGAATTACTCCTGCCGATCGATATCGTCGGCGTGCCGATCGTGCGCGAGGCGGACGGACTGGCCATCAGTTCGCGCAATAGCCAGCTCAACGCCTCCGAACGAGCCCTGGCGCCACGGCTTTACGAGGAGCTGAGTACCGCCGCCGTATGGGGTGCTACACCTGACGCGCCATTGGCCGATATCGAGGCGCGCTGCGCCGCGAAACTTAGCGAAGCGGGCTTTCGTGTTGAATATTTCTGTTTTCGCGATGCACAATTGGCCCCCCCTGCGCCGGCGGACGCGCGACGCGTTGTGCTGGCGGCGGCCTGGATAGGCAAGACCAGGTTGATCGATAACCACCTATTTAGCGTCGCTCGCGGCCAGGGAACGCCGCGCTAAGCGCTCGTAAGACAGACACCGCAGGTAAAGGCAATGCTGCAGTTCATGCTGAAAGCCAAGCTGCACCGGGTCACGGTGACCCGAGTCGAGCTTGACTACGAGGGTTCGTGCGCCATCGATGCCGACCTGCTGGACGCCGCCGGTATCCGCGAGTACGAGCAGATCGACATTTACAACATCGCCAACGGCGAGCGTTTCACAACCTATGCCATTCGCGCCGAGCGCGGCAGTCGGGTTATCTCCATCAATGGCGCTGCCGCGCACAAGGCCAGTGTGGGCGACAAGATCATCATCGCCGCCTACTGCGGGCTTGAGCGTGCCGAGATGCTGGCCCACAAGCCGCGCCTGGTCTATGTAGACGCCGACAACGGTATCACCCGCATCGGTAACGACATCCCGGAACAAGCCGCCTGAGCAACCCGCTCCCCGACCCGGACTCCGACGCGCTCCCAAACTAGCTCGCTCGCGCGGATTTATCCCGGGCCGGCCTTGTGCCCGGCCGCATCGAGACTCCTTTTCGCGTATAACACAACGCAAAAGGGAGGAGGCTCCATGCGCAGATTGCTGCTGCCCGGTGTTGTGCTGGGGCTGCTATTGGCCGGCCAGGCACAGGGCACCGATGAAGTGGTACCGGTGTCGGTTGCCGAAATCGAACAGACCCAGTCCGGGGTACGCCTGGTCCTTCCGGGAACCGTGCTGGCGCGGCGCAGCGCCACCCTGTCGGTGGAAATGGCCGGCTTGGTGGCCGAGCTGGCCGTTGATGAAGGCGACACGGTACAGGCAGGTGATCTACTGCTGCGCCTGCGCGACCGCCCTCAAGCTCTCGCCCTACAGGCGGCGCGGGCCGAGGCACGGCGGGCGCTGGCTGCGGCCGAGCTGGCTGACGTGCAGGAACGCCGCCAGACACAGCTGGTGTCGCAGAAGATGACGCCCCAGGACGACTACGATCAGGCCCGGGCACAGCGGCGTCAGGCGCAGGCCGAGCACGCGGCTGCCAATGCCCGCGTGGCGCTGCTCGAAGACGAACTCGCCCGCCATGCGCTCAAGGCTCCGTTCGACGGCGTGATAAGCCGCAAGCACACGGAACTCGGCTCCTGGGTGCAACCCACTGACGGGGTACTGGATCTGGTCGAGACGGCCGCGCTGCGAGTGGAGTTCGCCTTGCCCCAAATCCACTATGCCGAGGTCAGGCCCGGCACGCCGGTGGAGTTGCGTTTCGATGCCGTGCCCGGGGACCCCATCGCCGCCAGCGTGTCACGCCTGATCCCGGTGGGTCACGAGGCAGCGCGCAGTTTCCGGGTGCGGGTTGAACTGCCGAATCCCGACCAGCTTTATGCGCCTGGCATGTCGGTGGATGTCGCGGTGGCCGGCGCCGATGACGCTGCGGTACCGATTGCCACGGTGCCGGCCGACGCGCTGGTGCGCCGCGCCGATGGCGGCGCGGTGTTGTGGACGGTACATGGCCAGGGCAACAACCTGACCGCCACCCCAGTGCCGGTGCAGCCGGGTCGGGCGGTCGGTGACCGGATCGAGCTGCGCGGTACTGATCTACCGATTGGTACGCGCGTAGTCGTGCACGGCAACGAGCGCCTGCGGCCCGGCCAGGCACTGCGTATCGTCGGCGGTTCCTGAGGTACTCATGCTGGAAGGCATCATCCGGCACGGCGTGGTGGTGGCGGTTACCGCCGTGGTGATCTGCCTGCTGGGCACGGCGGCGATTTTCCGGGTGCCGGTGCAGATGATTCCGGACATGGACATCACCTCGCTGACGGTCATGACCGCCTGGCCCGGTGCCGCGCCGCAGGACATCGAGCGAGAAATCCTGATCGAACAGGAGGAGTACCTGCG
>CAZZHF010000197.1:0-5661 GCA_964653545.1 uncultured Gammaproteobacteria bacterium
TCGGGGCGCTGCAATGTGGCACGGTCTACCGGGAACATGCCCGAACTTGACAACAGCACGCCACCGGCGCGATGTCGCCAGGCACCGGTAAGCGCCGGCAGGCTGGCGACGGCACGCACGGCGTTGCCGCCCCCGCGCACGCGCTGCATGCCGTAGTTCAGCCGGATCGCGGCAGGCCGGGTTGTGCCGTAGTCGCGGGCCAGGTTCCTGATCTGCTCCACCGGCACGCCGCATATGCTGGCGGCGCGTTCGGGGGGCCACTGCAGGGCCCGTTCACGCAAGGCCTGCCAGCCCACGGTGTACCGGGACAGGTAGTCGTGGTCGAGCCAGTCGTTGACGATCAGCTCGTGCATCAACGCAAACGCCAGTGCGGCATCGGTGCCCGGCCGCAGCGCGATGTGCTCGTGGCATTTGTCGGCGGTTTCGCTGCGGCGCGGATCAATGCACACCAGTTTCGCCCCGGCGCGCTTGGCCTCTTGCGCCAGGCGCCAGAAATGCAGGTTGCTGGCGATGGAATTGCTGCCCCAGATCAGGATCAGCCGGGACTCGGCGAAGTATTCCACCTTCATGCCGACCTTGCCGCCCAGCGTCTGGGTCAGCCCCTCGCCGCCGGCGGCCGCGCAGATGGTTCGGTCCAGCAAGGACGCCCCCAGCCGGTGGAAGAACCGCGCCGCGATGCTTTCACTTTGAACCAGCCCCATGGTCCCCGCATAGCTGTAGGGCACGATGGCTTCAGGATTGCGCTGCGCAATGCCTCCCAGCCGTGCAGCGATGTCGGACAGCGCAACTTCCCATTCCACGGGCTCGAACTGCCCGGACCCCTTGGGCCCGGTGCGGCGAAGCGGCCGCAGCACGCGCTCAGGATGATAGGTGCGCTCTGCGTACCGCGAGACCTTGGTACACAGCACCCCCCCCGTGTGGGCATGCGCGGGATTTCCCTGTACCTTGACGGCCACACCGTCCTCCACAGTGGTGACCAGCGAGCAGGTATCGGGACAGTCATGCGGGCAGGCACCCAGAACCTGCTGCGAAGCTTTCACGAAACTGACGTCAGGGGAGATGCCGATGGTATTACTCACGAGGTAACCCTATAGTTCGCCGCCAAAGCCCACTACAAAAACGTTGCAGGAGACAAGACATGAAGTTTTCCGGAACCCTTGCCCGGACCGTGATGGTAGCTGCCCTGGCACTTTGCGGCGGTGCCCTGCACGCACAGGACGGCGTCAGCAAGACCAGCATCACCATCGGCCAGTCAGTCGCGCTCACAGGCCCCGGCTCTACCCTGGCGGTGCCGTTCCACCAGGGCGCGAAGATGTACTTCGACCGGGTCAATGCGGCAGGCGGCATCAATGGCCGCAAGATTGAGCTCGTCACACTGGACGACCGGGGCAACCCCACCCAGACCGCCGCCCATGCCAAGCAGTTGCTGGAGCAGGGCGCACTCGCCCTGTTCGGCTTTTATGGCTCCGCGCATGTCACAGCGGCCTATCCGGCCATCAAGGACAGCGATGTACTGATGTTTGCGCCCATGGCAGCCGCAGACGAGCTGCGCGGCGCGCTCTACCCCAACGTCTATTCGCTGCGGCCAGGCTATGCCGAAGAGGCCTCGGCCATTGCCAAGCATGCAGAGACGCTCGGCACGCGCAAGTTCGCCGTGCTGCACGGCACCGACAGCGAGTCGCTCGCGGCGCTGGACTCTGCCGAGCGGACCATGACCAGCGCCGGCGCCAACCTGGCGGCCAAGGCTGCCCTGGCCGGCGGCAATGTGGCCACCAGTGTGGACAAGGCCATGGCCGCTCGCCCCGAATCCATGTTGGTCATCAGTGATGCCGCAGGAGCGGGCAACGCCATCCGCGACCTGCGGGCCAAGGGTTTTCGCGGCCCCATCTATGGCTTTTCCAACACCGGCGAGAGCCTGCTGGCCGACCAGTTGGGTCCGGCTGGCGCAGGCGTGGTGGTGGTGCGTGTCGTGCCCAAGAGCGACAACGCCAAGGTGGCGGTCACGCGCGAGCTGCAGGCCGACCTGCTCCAGGCCAAGATGGGCAAGCCCAATGTGTACCTGCTCGAAGGCTACATCGCGGCGCGCGTGTTCACCGAAGCCCTGCGCCGCATTCCTGCCAAGGACGCGCCGAACCGGGCACGGCTGAAAAAGTCCATCGACTCGCTGGATGACCTGTCGATCGGCGGCTTTCGTGTGCATTTCACCGAAGAGCGCGTCGCATCCAAACTGGTGGAGCTCAGCCTGATCGACTCCCAGGGCCGGGTACGCGAGTAATCCCTTTGAACTCCATTGACGTGCTGGCGACAATTGGTCGCCGCGCAACTGTGAATTTGTACCGCAACTGGACAGGAGACTGAAAGGCGGTTTGACGACAATGTAAGCATGCTTATAAATCGTCGCCGTTTCTCAGCCGCCCTGGGTGGAACCGCCCTTATCGCCGCCCCGTCGCTGCGCGCCCAGTCTGATTCCCGCATCGTTCTGGGGCAATCAGCCCCCTTCACCGGTCCCGCCGCGCAATTGGGCATCCAGTTCAATCTGGGCGCCAAGCTGTACTTCAACCAGCTCAACGCGCAAGGTGGCGTGAACCGCCGTAATGTGGAACTGGTCAACCTGGATGATGGCTACGAGCCCGAGCGGTGCGCGGAAAACACACGCAAGCTGATCTCGGACGATGTGTTCGCACTTTTTGGCTACATCGGCACCCCCACCAGCGTGGCCGCCCTGCCCCTGGCCACCAATGCCAAAGTGCCTTTTTTTGCGCCCTTCACCGGTGCCATGGCACTGCGCCAGCCCTTCAACCGCTACGCCTTCCATGTGCGGGCCTCCTACAACGACGAAACGGGCGTGATCGTCAAACAGCTGACCAGCCTGGGCCTCAAAAAGATCGCGGTGTTCTACCAGAACGACGCCTATGGCAAGGCGGGGCTGGACGGCGTCACGCTGGCCCTGGGCGCCCTGAACATGAAGCCGGTGGCCCAGGCCACGGTGGAGCGCAATTCAGTCGACGTGGCGGCTGCCGTCAAGACGCTGGTGGCCGCAGGGCCCGACGCCATCGTGCAGATCAGCGCCTACAAATCCTGCGCGGCGTTCATCCGCGCAGCCCACAAGGCCGGCTATGGCGGCACCTTCTACAACGTGTCGTTCGTTGGCACCCAGGCACTGGCTGACGAGCTGGGCAAGGATGGTGCCGGTGTCGTGGTGTCGCAGGTGATGCCCTCGCCCTACAACGCAGCGCGGCCCATTGCACGTGAGTTTGTGGACGCGGTCAAAAAGGCCGGTGGCGACTACCAGGCCAATTTCTCCAGCATGGAGGGCTACATCGCCGCCAAGGTGTTTGCCGAAGGACTCAAGCGCGCCGGTGCCAAACTGACGCGTGATTCACTGATCGGGGGCCTGGAAAGCATGGGCAGCCAGTCACTGGGCGGCTTTTCGGTGTCGTTCTCGCCATCGGATCACGTGGCGTCCAGCTTCGTTGAACTGTCCATGTTGACCGGCGACGGTCGCGTGCGAACCTGACCGGCAGCTGCGCGGCATGCAGGGTTGTCGGTCCCGGCCTACAACCCCGTCGGCTCAAATCCATTTTGCGCTGGATGCCGCAGGTGAGCTGTCGCGGCAGACCGCAGGGACGGATACTGGTGGCCTAGCCTTCAGGAGATACCCACATGACATCCCGTCCTGCCTTGCGCACCCTGCCCGCCCTATTGCTGATCGCCCTGGCCGGCATGACGCTGAACGCCACAGCCCAAAATGCCAACCCGACAGGCCCGGGGCCAGCTTCAGCCAACAAGGCCGGTGAGGCCTATCCGAACGACCCGAACGCCGCCAACCCCAACAAGCCCAAGGCTGAGGTCGTGAAGAAGGCCGAACAGTCGCAGGCCGCCCGGGCGACCCAGCGCACGACCCGCAAGGTCACCGAAGCGGTGAGCAGCGGCGCATCAAAAACAGCGTCCGTGATCCGCAACGCCGGCAACAAGCTCGGCGAGAAAATTCCGCCCGGCCCGAACGACGCGAAGAAATAGGCTGGATCAGTCGAGCGTACGCGTCGCCGCCAGGCCCTTCATGAAGGTCTCGCAGCGCGCCAGCTGATCCAGACTCACAAATTCATCGGGCTGGTGTGCCTGGTTGATGCTGCCCGGACCGCAAACCACGGTGGGAATGCCAGACTGCTTGAACAGGCCAGCCTCGGTGCCAAACGCCACCAGTGTGGTTCCGGTCTCACCGCTCAGGCGCTGGGCCAGGCGGGTGACGGCGTCACCGGCGGAACCCAGAAAACTGGGTATTTCGCAAATGGTCTCGAATGAAAAACCGGCATCAGGCGCAACGCGCTTCATGGCAGGTTCCAGCGCTCTCGCATGGGCAACCACTTCAGCCTGCATGGCTTGGGCATCGGCCGTGGGCAGGTCGCGGAACTCATAGCGGAACTCGGCGTCGCGCGGTACAACGTTGTCCGCAATGCCCCCATGGAACTGGCCGACGCTGGTGGTGCTGAATGGCACGTCAAAACCCTCGTAGCGCGGCTCATCGCGCTCAAACGCTTCGCCCATGTCGCGCACCTTGCCAATGACTCGCGCGGCCATTTCAATCGCATTGACCGACAGCGGCGTCAGCGAGGAATGCGCCTCCTTGCCGCGCACACAGCACCGATAGCGGTAAACGCCCTTGTGCGCGATGGCAGGCACCATGCTGGTGGGTTCGCCCACGATGCATGCCAGGGGCGCGATGCCCGCATCGCGCATGTCGGCGATAAGGTCCCTCACGCCGAAACAGCCGACTTCCTCGTCATAGCTGAACGCAAAGTGCACGGCGAAGGGTGTGTCACTGGCCAGGAACAACGGCGCATGGGCCAGGGCAATCGCGATGAATGACTTCATGTCGGCCGAACCGCGGCCATACACCCGCCCATCCCTGAGCGTTGCACTCAACGGGTCGACTGACCAGTCCTGCCCATCCCATGGAACCGTGTCTGTGTGCCCCGACAAAATGATGCCCGAAGGTTTGCCCTCGCCCAGCGTGGCGAACAGGTTGGCCTTGGTACGGTCGGCGTTGTAAGTCAAACGGCTTCGCACGCCCAGGGCCTGCAGTTCGTCGCGGATGAAATGGATCAGCGCCAGGTTGGAGTTGGCGCTCACGGTGTTCATGCGCACCAGTGTTTGCACCAGCTCCAGGCTGCGGGGCGAGAGTGTGGAAGAGGACATAGGCAAATTGTCACGGAAATTGCCTCTGGCGTCCGCGTAGGGGCATCGCTAGACTCTGGGGATGAAAATTCTCGACTCCATCGTGACGCAGGCCGCAGCCATCACGGCCATTCGGCGCGACATCCATGCACACCCCGAACTCTGTTTTGAAGAAACACGCACCTCTAGCGTGATCGCGAGCCAGCTGGAAGCCTGGGGCATCCCGGTGCATCGCGGTCTGGGCAAGACCGGCGTGGTAGGCATCGTGAAAAACGGCAGCTCTTCGCGCGCCATCGGCCTGCGCGCCGACATTGATGCACTGCCCATGCAGGAATTCAACACATTCGCCCATGCCAGCAAGCATGCGGGCAAGATGCACGCCTGCGGCCATGACGGCCACACCGCCATGCTGCTGGCGGCAGCGCAACACTTTGCCAGGAACCGCAACATTGACGGCACGGTGTACCTGATCTTCCAGCCGGCCGA
>CAZZHF010000198.1:0-5655 GCA_964653545.1 uncultured Gammaproteobacteria bacterium
CTACATGATCGACGGTTTCCGCTACGCCTTCTTTGGCCATTCGGACGTGTCGCCGTGGCTGAGCGCCGCCGTCATGGCGGGGGCTAATCTGGCCCTGTGTTTGCTTTGTCTGCGTCTGCTGGCGCGGGGCTACAAGCTGCGCGGGTGACTCACATTGCGGTCAGATGTCGCCCTGGAGAGCATGCCGCGGCGGTCCCGTTGCAAGCGCTTTCCCGAATTGCATATGCACGCAAGGCCGCACGCGGCGGGAACCCGGACATGAATATTTTTACGGTCATCGTCTAAAGTAGTTCCTGGCCTGGCCGATACCGGGCATGTAGACCCAGCTGCGGAGAGGGATGGATGGGTACCGTTTTTTCAGCGCGTCGCGCAAAGACCGACTGTTCGGGCGCTAGGCCGTGGCCGGTCGCCGGCTGGTCGATCGTACTGGGCGTGGCGCCAGGTGTGCTGCTGGCCGCGTGGATGTCGTCATTTGCCGATTCGCCTCGCGACGGCGGGCGTTTCTGTGCAGTTGCCGAATCGGGTCTGGAAGCCCGGATCGGTCGTTCAATGCCTGATCCCACCGATATGCGCGTGGCGATGTGTAAAGGATCGGACCGTGCCTGTGCCCCCGGCAGCGCCAATCTGCGGCTCGCAGGCTAAGCCTGCCGCAGCGCCCACCGACGACGTAACAGACCACGTATGAAGCCCTGGGCCTTGCACCATCGCCGACCACTTGTCGCGCCGGAACACAGCCGCGGCTTTACGCTGATCGAGTTGGTCGTGACGGTCACCGTGCTCGGCGTGCTGGTGAGCATTGCGGTGCCCCAGTTCACTGAGTTCGTTCGCAACGGCCGGCGCACCGCGACGATCAACGAGCTGGTCGGTTCGCTGTCGCTCGCGCGCTCCGAGGCCGTGCGCCGGGGTGTCCCGGTGGTGGTGTGCAAGGCCGTGGACGACACGGCGTGTCGGTCCGGGGCAGGCGACACCTGGCAGGCGGGCTGGCTGGTGTTCGTCAACACCGATGCCGACAGCCCGCCGGTGATCGACGCCGGTGAGACCGTGCTGAAGGTTCGCACCGACCAGACGGGCGGCTATCAACTGAAGCCAACCGCCGGGCTCAGCAACTTCATTACCTTTGGTGCCGACGGCAGCGCGGGGCAGGTCGGATCGTTCACCCATTGCGACGTCCGGGGTACCCGGCGTGCGCGGGCTGTGGTGGTGGCCGCAGTCGGGCGCATCCGTTTGTCGCGCGACACCAACGCGGACGGCGTTGAGGAAGATGACAGTGGCGCCTTGTCCTGCCCCTGAGGCGCGTCAGCAGGCGGGTGCCGGCCTCATCGAGGTGATGGTCGCGCTGGTAGTGCTGGCGATCGGTCTGCTTGGCATTGCCGGCTTGCAACTGGTCAGCCTGCAGAACAACCACAGTGCGGCCTTGCGCAGCCAGGCCGTTACCCTGGGCTATGACGCGCTTGATCGCATGCGCGCCAACCGTGACGCCGCGAATCTCGGCGACTACACCACCGATTTCCCGGACGCGGCGCCGGCCGGTACGGCCGTGGCCGAGCAGGATCTCCAGGAGTGGAAGCTGATGCTCGCGGCATTGCCGAGCGGCGCGGGCGCCATCAGCAGCGCCGCCGTCGGTGGGCGGGTGCTGTTCACGGTCACCGTACAGTGGGATGACTCGCGCGGCGTCGAGGCGGCGGAGCAGTTCACCGTGGTGTCCGAGCTGTGAACGCCCACTCGTCACTGCGCTGCGCCGGCTTCTCGCTGGTCGAGCTGATGGTGTCGCTCGTGATCGGCCTGGTGATCATGGCCGGCGTGTTGCGAATCTACGTCGGCATGTCGCAGAGCGTGCAAACCGAGGCCTCGCTGTCGCGTATCCAGGAGAACGCCCGCTTCGGCGTCGAGAAGCTGAGTGTCGACGTGCGTCAGGCCGGTTTCACCGGCTGCGTCACCGATGTCAATGTTCTGCTCGACACCACTGCGGCCGGCTACAGCCCGGCCCTTTACGACCTGAGCCGCGCCCTGTCCGGCTGGGAGTACACGGGCACCGGGCCGGCCAGTACGTTCACTTCCACCACGCTGGTCCCCACCGGGGTGCCGGTGGGCAATTGGCAAGACGCCGCCGGCGCCGCCCTGGATGCGAGTTTCCAGAACCAGGTGGTGCCGGGCAGCGACGTGTTGATCGTGCGCCGTGCCGGTCAGTTGCTGGACCTGGTTGCGTCGGGCAATACCCCCGTCAATGCCGCCAATGTCAATCTGACGACCGCCAGCGGGGTGGAGCAAGACACCATCGTGCTGATTTCCGATTGTGTCGGCTCGGACCTATTCCAGAATCGCAGCAATCATCTGGCGCACAACCTCAACCGAGGCACTGGCGCAAGTCCGGGTAATGTCACCCCGGCAAGCAAGGATTTCAGCCACCAATACGACGGGGCGCTGCAGGTCTACAGCTTTTCCATTACCGCCTACTACATCGGCACCGGCGCCAGCGGCGAGCCGGCGCTGTTCCGAAGGACCTATCCGAAGGGCGGCGCGGGAGTCACGACCGAGTTGGTGGACGGCATCGAAACCATGCAGGTCCGCTATGGCGAGGATGCCGATGGAGACCGCATCGCCGATGTCTACAGCAGTGCCACCGCGGTGGGTGACTGGGCCCGGGTGGTGTCGGTCAAGCTGAGCCTGCTGCTGCGTCAGCGGGACGAAGGCCGGGGTGAGCTCGACACCGCCACCTACGGCGTGGGCGGCGTGACCTTTGATCCGCTCGATGTCCGCAATGTCCGGCGCCGCACAATGAACTGGACCATCACGCTCAGGAATCGTGTGCCATGACCGGGTCGGTATCCAACGCGTTCGGAAGCGTGCATCGACAGGACGGCGTGGTGCTCGTGATTGCGCTGATCATGCTCGTGATCACCACCCTGCTGGCGCTGAGCGCGGCGCAGGTAACTGGCCTCAACGAGCGCATGGCCGGCCACAGCCGTGATCGCGACCGGGCCTTTCAGGCGGCGGAGGCAGCGCTGCGCGAAGGCGAGCGTGTGCTGCAGCTGGCCGTGCTGCCGGCATTCGACGGCAGTGGCGGCCATTACCCTGTGCCGACGCCCGGCGATCCGCCCCGATGGAAGACGATCAGCTGGACGGGTTCGGCCATTCCGTCCTACGGTGGGTCGATCGTTGGTGTCGCCGCGCCGCCGCGATATATCGTCGAAGAGATCGCCACCATCGCCGGCGTCGGCGAATCTTTGGATGCGACCGAAACGGCGGCCAGCAATACCTTTTATCGGGTTACCGCCCGGGCCGTCGGCGGACAGGATGGCACGCTGGTCGTGCTGCAGACGACGTATCGGCGGCGGTAATTACTGGATTCTCCATTTCCATAGGATGCTCGACACGAGCATGGGGCAGGAATGATGGACGCTAAGAACGAGATCCTCAAGCTTGCGCGCGCTATGCTTTCCGTAGTGGGAATGCTGTTGGGCTCGTCCGAGGGCTTGGCCATTACCTTGGCCGACGGCCCGTTGTTCCTGACCAGTAGCGCGAAGCCGAATATCATCCTGTCGGTCGACGACTCGGGCAGCATGGACTCCGAAGTCCTGATGCCGACCAACGACGGCGCCATGTGGTGGAATACCACAACCACGCCCCCGAGCTTCCAGAGCGCGCCGGGTGTGCTCAACTTCAATTCCGTTGGAACCGCAGACGCCACCTGGAAGAAGTATGTCTACCTGTTTCCCAACGGAACGGGGACTGGGCTGCGAGTCTACAGCGATAGTACCAACGATCATTACGCCATACCGCCTCTGCCAGAGTACGCCTACCTGCGTTCTCCCGTATACAACAGCGCCTACTTCGATCCCGCGACAACCTATAAGCCATGGACCGCCTATGGAACTACTTTCACCGACGCGAGCCCTACAGCCGCCAAGAGCGACCCGACGCGCGGTTCCGATACGTTTGATCTCACCGCTGATAGAAGCAATACGGGTGCTAATTACACGTTCAAGATGCAGAACGGGATGACCATTCCCGCCGGCACCGTATACCACGACGGCACTAGTTGGGTGACGGCTGCCGCTGATATTGCGATCACGGCGGTCACAGACCGAGCCATCCGCTATTTCCCGACCACGTTTTATCTGCCGGCGGGCGCTGCGCTGCCGGCCGGATATGGCTGGTCAGGAACCACCCTGGTCGGTTACGCGCCGGATGGCTCCACGCTGGACGGCTATGAGATAAAGCCCGCCAATTTCTCGACCACTGGAGCTTACGACGCGGCTCTCCAGAACTTCGCCAACTGGTTTACCTATTACCGAAAACGTCATCTCGCCACGCGCGGCGGCATCGGCTCCGCGCTCGACGGTCTTACCGAGCTCTCGGCTGGCGCGTTCACCATCAACAATCGCACCACTGTGACCATGCGCGATTTCACGGTGACGTCGGATCGCAATGCGCTGCTCACTGACATTTACACTAATTATGTCGGCAGCGGCGGGACACCCAACCGGGAGGCGCTCAAGTACGCTGGCGATCAGTATAAACGGACCGATGCCGCGGCTCCCATTCAATATTCTTGCCAACGTAATGCAGCCATCCTCTTTACGGACGGCTTCTCCAATGTCTGGACGGGCGCCGGAGTTGGTAACGCGGACGGCAGTTCCGGCGCGCCTTACGCGGATTCGGTATCGAACACGATGGCCGATATCGCAATGTCCTACTACACGACCAATCTGCGTCCGACGTTCGAGACCGGCAAGGTACCGGTGGTGCCGGGATGTTTGTCATCCCCGCCATTGGTAAGCCTTGACTGCAACAAGAACCTGCATATGAACACCTACGCGGTGACCCTGGGAACGCGAGGCGTGTTGTTTGACCCCGACGTGCCGTCGGACCCCTATGTCACCACGCCCAGTTGGCCGACGACGTTTCCTGTTCGCCATCCCTCTGCTGTGGATGATCTTTGGCACGCCACCATCAACGGCAGGGGCGCGCTGCTGAACGCAAAAAACACGGTCGAGGTAGGGGACAAGCTGCGTTCCATTCTCAGCACCTTTCTGGCGGGCGTGTCGTCGGCATCGTCGGTGGCCACCAATTCGACGCAGCTGGATACCGATACCAAGATTTACCAGGCGCGCTTCGACAGCGCCGACTGGACGGGCCAGCTGTTGGCTTACCCCATCAAGTCGGACGGCACCCTTGATGTGCTGGCCTGGGATGCGGGCTCGCCATCCAAGCTGCCGGCCCATGGCGCGCGCAACATCACGGTTTTCAAGCCCGGCACCGGCGGGGTGGCGTTTAACTGGGTCAATCTGAGCTCGGCCCAGCAAACGGCACTTGACGGTGACACGCTGGGCGACGAGCGGGTCGACTACCTGCGCGGCAGCGACGCGCTGGAAGTAAAGAACGGCGGCACCTTCCGGAATCGCACTCGGGCGCTCGGGGACATCATCAACTCGGACCCGTTTTTTGTCGGGGACGAAAGTTTCGGTAACCAGAAGCTGCCGGGTACCGAGGGCAGCACGTACGCCAGTCACCTCGCCGCCAAGGCGCTGAATCCGAAAATGGTCTACGTGGGTGCCAACGACGGGATGCTGCACGGGTTCGACGCCGACACCGGCGTGGAGCGGCTGGCGCACATCCCCAATGCGGTCGTGGCCAACCTGAAGGGTTTGACCG
>CAZZHF010000199.1:0-5652 GCA_964653545.1 uncultured Gammaproteobacteria bacterium
ACGCCATCGATCTGGTCGGCCACGGCTGGAGCGACAAGCCGCTCGCGCCGTACGAAATCGACGTCTACGTGCAGCACCTGCGCGCGGTGCTGGACACGCTGGGCTTCGAGCGCGCCCACCTGTCCGGCGAGTCGCTGGGCGGCTGGGTGGGCGCGCGCTTTGCGCTCGAATACCCGGACCGGGTGGACCGGCTGGTGCTGAACACCACCGGCGGCGCGACGCTGGATCTGGCGGTGATGGAGCGCATCAAGACGCTGAGCACCGCGGCGGTGGAGAACCCGAGCTGGGACACCATCAAGGCGCGCCTGGAGTGGCTGATGGCGGACCCGGCCGTGGTCACCGACGACCTGATCGCCTGTCGCCAGGCCATCTACGCGCAGCCGGCCATGCGCGCCGCGATGCCGCACATCCTGTGCCTGCAGGAGCCGGACATCCGCCGCCGCAACAACCTGACCGACGCCGACTGGGCCGCCATCCGGGCACCCACGCTGGTGCTGTGGACGGACAAGGATCCGACCGCCGCGGTGAGCGTCGGCCAGCACATCGCGGGCCTGATCCCGAACGCGCGCCTGGAGGTCATGCTGCGCTGCGGCCACTGGCCGCAGTTCGAGGACGCGCCGCGCTTCAACGATCTGCACATCGGCTTTCTGAACGGCCAGGACTGACCGTGCCACTCGCCGCGCTGTTCGCCTCCCACACCCCGCTCAAGGATTATCTCGATCCGGGGCCGGGCATCGCGGCCGAGGTGGATGCCTGTCTGGCCGAGGCGCGCGCCTGGGTGCAGGCCTTCGCGCCGGAGCTGGTGATCGAATTCGCACCGGACCACTTCAACGGCTTTTTCTATCAGCTGATGCCGAGCTTTTGCGTCGGCGCGGCGGCCGAGTCGGTCGGCGACTGGCGCACCGCCACCGGCCCGCTGCCGGTGGCCGGCGAACTGGCGCAGCAGTTGGTGAAAGCCGTCCACGAAGGCGGCGTGGACGTGGCCGTCTCGCACCGCATGATGGTGGACCACGGCTTCACGCAGCTGCTGGAAAGCCTGTTCGATGCCGGCCGCACGCCACCGCTGATTCCCGTGTTCATCAACTGCGCCGCCCCGCCGCGCCCGCCGATGTCGCGGGTGCGGGCGCTGGGCCAGGCGGTCGGTCGCTTCGCGGATGCCGGCGGCCAGCGCGTGCTGCTGCTGGCCTCCGGCGGGCTGTCGCACGACCCGCCGGTGCCGCTGCTCGAAGGCGCCCCGCCCGCGGTGCGCGAGCGCCTCATCGCCGGTGGCCCGCTGTCGCCCGAGGCCCGCGCCGCGCGGCAGGACAACGTGCTGCGCGAGGGCCAGCATTTCGTCGCCGGCAGCAGCCGCCGCACGCCGCTGAATCCCGACTGGGACAGGGCCTTTCTGGATGCGCTGCAAGCCGGCGACCTGGATCGCCTGGCCGGCCTGCAGGACGCCGACATCACCCGCGACGGTGGCGCCGGCGGACACGAGGTGCGCACCTGGCTGGCCGCCGCCGCCGCCCTGGCGACAGCCGGGCCGTACCGGGCGCAGCGTCGCTACTACCGACCGATTGCGCCGTGGATTGCCGGCTTTGGAATCGTGACCGCGCAGCCCGTCTGACCCGGTGCACGCTGCGCAAGCGAAGGTGGGGGCGTTCTACACCGCGCAACTGTCCTGACCTAAGACCTCTCCCTTGCGCTCCCATGCCGTCTGTAAAACAATAGCGATGTTGAACAGTCGTTCAGAGAATTCCGCCGACGCGGTGGCCTTTGGCTGAGTAGTTTCCGCGGTCGGCACCCCCAAACGGATCACTTGGAGGACGCGCGTATGCGCATAGAGCAAGGATGGCAACCGTCTGAAATCGAGCGCTTGGTGGACATCGAAAACGCCACCGCCAGCCGCCTCATCTTCACC
This sequence comes from uncultured Gammaproteobacteria bacterium, assembly GCA_964653545.1. GTDB lineage: Bacteria > Pseudomonadota > Gammaproteobacteria > Immundisolibacterales > Immundisolibacteraceae > Immundisolibacter. Next base: position 1,901 of record CAZZHF010000199.1, read on the forward strand.
GACGAAAACCTGTTCCGCCTGGAGCTACAGCGCATTTTCACGCGCACCTGGCTGTACATCGGCCACGAGTCGGAAATTCCGAAAAACGGCGATTACGTGACCCGCAAGATGGGTAACGACCCGGTCATCCTGTCGCGCGATGACAAAGGCCGGGTACGGGTGTTGCTGAACAGCTGCACCCACCGCGGCACGCTGGTGTGCCGTACCGATAGCGGCCACGGCCGCGGCTTTACCTGCCCCTACCACGGCTGGGTGTTCGGCACCGACGGTGCTCTGGTGGCCACCGCCGAGGACGACACCTATGGCGGCAAGGTCGACTTCCGCAGCCTGGACCTGCGCCAGGCGCGCGTAGGCAGCTACGCCGGTCTGATATTCGCCACCTGGAACCATGACGCGCCGTCGCTGGACGAACATCTGGGCGACGCGCGCTGGTACCTGGACATCATGTTCGGGCACACGCCCAAGGGCATGCAGGTGCTTGGCCTGCCGCACCGCTGGAGCCCCACCAACAACTGGAAGCTCGGTCCGCTGAACTTCGGCGCCGACGGTCCGCACGCGGTCAAGGTACACGGGCCGATCGTCGACGCCACACTGGCTGGCGGAAACGGCGCACGCGCCATGATTCACAAAGCGTTGCTCGATAGCCCATCGATTACCGCCGGTCCGTATAACGGCATCTGGACCCAGGGCCCGGCCGAAATGCCGGAATGGATGGGTCATGAGCCGGAACTGGTGGCGCTGTACGAGCGCACCCTAAAGCCCGAACAGATCACGCTATTCAAACGCTGCATCGCTTCGGTGGGCACCATCTTCCCGAACTTCTCCTGGGTATTCGGGCCAGTCAGCTTTGACATGATGCGCGACCCGATCGTGAACTTTTTCGGCATCCGTGTCTGGCAACCGGTGGCCGTGGGACGTACCGAAATCTGGAACTGGTTTCTGGTCGAGGAAGAAGCCAGCGACGAGATCAAGGAACAGGCCGCGCGAGCCGGGGTGCGCACCTTCAGCCCCGGCGGCACCTTCGACCAGGACGTCGCTGAAGCCTGGCATGGCATCCAGCGCGGCAGCGAGGGCGAGATTTCGCGCACCCTGGACGTCAACTTCCAGGTAGCGCTGAACTACCGCGACCAGCCGATCGCCGACTGGCCCGGCCCCGGCGTGGCCTACCCCTCGAACTACTGCGAGGTTACCGAGTTCAACAACCTGGTGCAGTGGCGGGCCTACATGACCGGCACGACCTGAACCCGCCCCGCTAGCCATATGCCCGCCTGTGAACGGCGGGCGCCCCAGCCTATCCCGGAGACCTTGGCGTGAGCACCACCGCTACCCCGTTGCGCGTCGTTGAGGACGCCCTGTACCGCCGTCTGTGCGAGTTCTATTACGACGAAGCCGACCTGCTGTCGCAGCGCCTGTACGGGCGTTGGTTCAACCTGCTGACGGAAGACGTGCACTACTTCGTCGGCTTCCCCGAGTTCTACGAACACGGCACCCGGCGCCCGATGGGCACCAGCAATGCCTACTTCGACGACAACCACATCAGCCTGAAAGTCCGCACGCAATTGCTGGGCAACCCGACCACCACCACGGCCGAGAACCCACCCAGCGTCTACAACTACTTCGTCACCAACATCCGCGGCCGCTGGGCGGCCGATCAGGCGGACGAACTCGAAGTCGACACACGGCTGCTGATCTACCGGGTGCGCGCCAGCGAGCCGGCACCCTATATCCTGGGCGCCCGCCGCCAGGACCGCCTGCGCGTAGAAGGCGACAGTTTTCGCATTGCCGGCCGCAACGCCATGATCGACCAGTCCATCATCCAGTCCCCGAATTTGAGTTTTCTGCTCTGACGCAAGGCTCACTCGGATCGGAGGCACTAAGGCCTCGGTGCATGGCCAAACCCACGCGCCGGGCCGGTTCGCTCAAAACCACATGCGCAGGCCCGCCACCAGCGCGGCGGTACTCGCATCATGGCCCTCGGCACGCGCAAAATCAGCTGTGTCGCCGAATTTTCGCGTCCACTCCACACCGACGTAGGGCGCGAACTGGCGACGGATCTCGTAGCGCAGGCGCAGGCCCAGCTGCAAGTCGTTAAGGCCCTCGCCGACACCCCAGGCTTTCACTTCCTGCGCGGCGACGCTCAGTTCCGCGCGCGGCTGCAGGATCAGGCGCTGGGTCAGCAGCAGCTCGTATTCGAGCTCGACCCGCAGGCTGACGTCGCCGTCTTCGCTCACGAACAGCGCAGCGTCGGTTTCGAACCGGTACGGCGCCAGGCCCTGTATCCCCAGCACGCCGAAAAATCGGTCGCGGTCCGGCCCGCTGCCGAAGGCGCGGTCGTAGCGCACGCCGGCCTGCAAATCCCAGTACGGCGACACCAGCTGGCTTAAAAGCGCCTGCGCCTCGAACTCGCCATTGCTGTCCGAGACCGGACGTTCGCCCTCAGTCTTGAGCCACAGGCGCCGGTAGTCGCCGCCGTACCAGCCCTGGGCGTCCCACAGCAGGTGGTTCGGACCTTCGTCGTCGCGGTATTCCAGGCGGTCGATCAGGGCATAGCCGAAGCGTTGGTCGTCCTCGTGGGCGTGCGGCCAGTCGGCCGGCACATGGCCGGCGCCGTTGCCCCAGGCCGCGGCGGCGGGCAACGCCAGGATGGCGGCAAGAACGGTGCGAGCGTGCATTGCGATCTCCTGGTTACGCCACCTGAACCACGCGGAACATGCCCATGTGCATGTGGTACAGCAAGTGGCAATGGAAGGCCCAGCGGCCGGGCTCGTCGGCGGTTATCAGCACCGTCATGCGCTCGGCCGGCTTCACGCTGAGCGTGTGCTTGCGGGGCCGATACTCGCCGGCGCCGTTTTCCAGCTCCACGAACATGCCGTGCAGGTGGATGGGGTGCTCCATCATGGTGTCGTTGACCAGCACCAGACGCAGCCGCTCGCCGTGGTGGAACCGGATCGGCCCCTTCACTTCGGAGAATTTCACGCCGTCGAAAGACCACATGTAGCGCTCCATGTGGCCGGTGATATGCAGTTCGATGTCCCGTGCCGGCGGGCGCGTGTCGCGGGCCGGCACGCGACTGCGCAGGTCCGCATACACCAGCACCCGGTGATCGACCTCGGCGAGGCCAGTGCCCGGCTCGGCGGTGCGGTCGCGCTGCACCTGGGCCACGGCGACATTGCCGACGCCGTGCGTGTCGGCCGCATGCCGTGCCACTTCCGGCCCGGGGGCGGCGCGCTCGCGGCCGGTCTTGGCGCTGCGAACCGCGCCGTGGCCGCCGTGGGCCATGGCGCTGTGGTCGGGGGCCGACGATGGCGCGCCGGGCATGGCGTGCTGTGAATGGTCCATGCCTGGCATGTCGGGCCTGGACGCGTCCATCGCGTCGGCGCGGCTGTCCTTTGCGGCGGGCATGGCGTGCCCCATCGCCGCGTGGTCCATGCCGGACGTGCCGCTGTGCGTGCCCGCCGCTGCAGCGCCGCCATGACCGGCATGACCGCCACCGTGGTCCATGCCCATGTCCACCATGCTGCGCACGGGCCGTTTGCGCAGCGCCGGCACCGCGGCGACCATGCCCGCGCGCGGCGCGAGCGTGCCACGGGCATAGCCGCTGCGGTCCATGGATTCGGCAAACACCGTGTAGGCACGGTCCTCGGTCGGCGTGACGATGACGTCGTAAGTCTCGGCCACGGCGATTTGCAGTTCGTCGGTCTGCACCGGCTGCACGTCCTGGCCGTCGGCCTGCACCACGGTCATCGGCAAAC
>CAZZHF010000200.1:0-5646 GCA_964653545.1 uncultured Gammaproteobacteria bacterium
CGCGCCGCCGATGTGCAGATAGCCGGTGGGGCTGGGCGCGAAACGGCTGCGGACGCTCATGGGAATCCTGGGACGGGCGGTGGGACGGTCTATTGTAGCGGCGCGGTCCGCTGCGTTCCGGGTTTGACCGGGGGAGCCCCGGACCCTAAAATCCGCCGCCCTCAAGGGGGCGATTAGCTCAGCGGTAGAGCACTACCTTCACACGGTAGGGGTCGCTGGATCGATCCCAGCATCGCCCACCATCTTGACGCGCCAAAACCGCCTGGCCGGGCGCCTTGCATTTTGACACCGGGACGGCGTTTCAGCGGCGCTTGCTCGCCAGCCGATACAATGTCCGCCCCGCGACAGATCGTCGCGACAGCATTTACCGCCTTCCCATGGACAAGCTGACCAATATCAACGTCGCTGCGCAGCAGCTGATGCCCACGCCGGCCGAAGTGTGCGCCCGCCTACCCTTGACGCCGGCCGCCGAGCGCGCCGTGCTGGAAGGGCGCGCGGCCCTGCAAGCGATCCTGGACCGGCGTGACCCGCGCCGCTTCGTGGTGGTCGGGCCATGCTCGATTCACGATCTTGCGGCGGCCCGCGATTACGCCGGTCGCTTGCGTGCGCTGGCCGAGGAAGTGAAGGACACGCTGCTGGTGATCATGCGCGTTTACTTCGAGAAGCCGCGGACCTCCACCGGCTGGAAGGGGCTGATCAACGACCCGCGCATGGACGATTCCTTCCATATCGAGGAGGGCGTGTCCAAGGCGCGGGCGCTGTTGCTGGAGCTGGCCGAAATGGGCCTGCCGGCCGGTACCGAGGCGCTGGACCCGATCATGCCCCAGTACCTGCACGATCTGATCACCTGGACCGCGATTGGTGCCCGTACCACCGAATCGCAGACCCACCGCGAGATGTCCAGCGGCCTGTCCACGCCGGTTGGTTTCAAGAACGGTACCGACGGCGGTATCGAGATTGCGATCAACGCCATCAAGTCGGCGGCGCGCCCGCACAGCTTTCTGGGGATCAACGTGCAGGGCCAGTCGGCGGTGATCCGAACCCGTGGCAATGCGTATGGCCATCTGGTGCTGCGTGGCGGCCACGAGCGGCCCAACTATGACTCGGTGGCGGTGGCGCTGACCGAAGAGGCGCTGTCCAAGGCCAGCCTGTCGCAGAACATCGTTGTCGATTGCAGCCACGCCAACTGCAGCAAAAAGCCCGAGTTGCAGGGCCTGGTGTTGGAAAACTGCGTCAACCAGATGCTGGAAGGCAATCGTTCCATCGTCGGCTTGATGCTGGAGAGCAACATCGAGGCCGGAAACCAGCCGATCCCCGAGGATCTGACGCAGCTGCGCTACGGCGTGTCGGTGACCGATCCGTGCATCGACTGGCCGACCACCGAATCCTTGCTGCGCGCGGCGCACCGCAAACTGTCGGCGGCCCTGTCGGCGTGACCGCCGTCATGCGCGTCGGCATGTTCGCTTGCCCGGTTGTGTCCGACGACTGACAATCCAGCAACGATAACAATCGCCGGCGCTGCTTGATGCCCGGCCCGCTGGAGGAGATCAGGGATGGGCATTCGCACCGGGGCGCAGTACATCGCGAGCCTTGCCGACGATCGGGCGCTCTACATCGCGGGCCAGCGGGTGCGGGATGTAACCCGCTACGCACCGCTGGCCGGTATTCTGGGCAGTATCGGCGAGCATTACGATTCATTTCACGACCCGGCGCTGCACGCCGAGTACACGTTTGCCTCGCCCAAGGACGGCAAGCCGGTCAGCAATTCCTTTCTGGCGGCGCGTACCGTCGACGAAGTGCAGCAGCGAATCCGCGGCGAGGCTGCGCGCAAGGAAGCCACCTATGGCCTGATGGGCCGCCTGCCGGACTTCATGAATGCCTTCGTTACCGACGCGGCGGTGATTGCCCCGCACGTACTCGGTCACAAGGACAAAGCCTTCGCCGACAACGCCATCCGCTACTGGGAATACTGCCGCGACGAGGACATCTGCCTCACTCACACGCTGGCTGATCCGAAGCGCGATTACAGCAAGGATATGTCGGCGCAACGCACGCTCAAGGCCGTGCGCGAGACCGATGCCGGCATCGTGGTCAGTGGTGCGCGCATGCTGTCCACGCTGGCGGCGGTCAGCAACGAACTTTGGGTTGGGCCGTTCATGCCGCGCCGGCCGGGGGAGGAGGAATACGCCCTGTGCTTTGCGCTGCCGGTGGCGACGCCGGGCCTCAAATTTCTGGGCCGCGAAAGCTACGCCCGTGGCGGCAGCCGTTACGACCGGCCGCTGGCCGAACGCTTCGACGAGGGCGACGCGCTGGCGGTGTTCGACAACGTGCTGGTGCCCTGGGAGCGGGTGTTCATCTATCGCGACCTCGTTGCCTACAACATGATGGCGCCGAGCTTTCCGGGATACCTCCTGCTGCAGGCCAATTTGCGCGGCCGGGCCAAGCTGCGCTTCATGACGGGCCTGGCGTGCAAGATGGCCGACGTGCTCGGGCGCAGCGAATTGCCGCACTATCAGCAACTGCTCGGCGAGTTCCTGGCGCTGAACGAGATTGCGGACGGCTTGGTGGAAGCCTCCGCCAGCGAGGTGGTGGTGAACGCCCAGGAAGAGTTCGCCAAGCAGACCGATCCGAACTTCGTGCTGGAAGATGTGGCGCGCGAGACGGCGTCGCTGTTCGCCTCGCCCAATCGCGGCATGGTCGGTATCTCGATGCTGCGGTTCTTCCTGCCCGAAGTGAACACCAAGGTCAACGAGCTTATCCGCCTGATGGGCAGCTCCAGTCTGGTGATGACGGTGACCGAAGCGGATTTCGCCAACCCGGACACCGCGGCAGATCTTGAAACCTATATGTCCGGTGCGGGCGCCAGCGCCCGTGAGCGGGTGCAGGTCATGAAGCTGGCCTGGGACGCCGTGGCTGGCGAGTTCGGCGGCCGACAGGAGATATACGAGATTTTCTTTGCTGGCGATCCGTTCCTGTCGCGGCAATTGCATTTCCATACGCCGCGCCGCGCCCGGTACCAGTCGCAAGTCGATCGGCTGCTGCGCGAGAGCGACGCCGGCTGATCGTTACAGTGTCTTGTCTGGTGCCGGCCCGGTAACGGGCTGAAGATCAGGCACACGCCCAAACAAGGAGGTTTTGCCATGTCGAGTTCGAGTATCCCGACCGTCCAGGAGCTGATTGGCCGTGCCCGGGACCTGGCGCCGGTGATCGCCAAACGCGCCCTGGAGTGCGAGCGCCTGGGCCGCCTGCCGGACGAGAGCTTTGCCGATTTTCGCGATGCCGGCTTCTATCGCATCCTGCAACCGAAGCGTTTTGGCGGTTACGAGCACGACATGTACACGTTGCTCGAAGTCACGCGTGAGATCGGTCGCAGCGGCTGTTGTTCCAGCGCCTGGGTGCTGGCGATCCTGGCCATCCACAACTTTTATCTGGGCTACTTCCCGCCGCAGGCGCAGCAGGACATCTGGGGCGACGACCAGGACGCCCAGTCCTGCACCCCGTTCGTGCCGTCCGGCACGGTCAACAAGGTGGCCGGCGGAATCGAGATTCGTGGCGGTCGCTGGACCTTTGCCAGCGGCTGCGACCACGCGCGCTACGCTCTGTTGGGCGTGCTGGTGGACGATGACCACGGCGGCCCGCCGGAATATTTCCAGTGCGTGGTGCCGGTTGGCGACTACCAGATCGACCATGGCAGCTGGGACGTGGTGGCGCTCAAGGGCACCGGCAGCAAGGACATTACGGTCAGCGAGTGTTTCGTGCCCACGCACCGCATGTTCTCGCTGAGCAAGGTGGCGCAGGACATCGCGCCAGGGCGCGAGATCAACACCGCCCCGCTGTACAAGCAGCCGTTCTTCGCGGCGTCCGTGTGCTCGCTGATTGCGCCGGCCTGGGGCGCCGCGCAGGCGGCCCTTGCTGCCTATGAGCAGCGCCTGCAGTCGCGCATGATGGTGTTCGGTGCCGGTAAACAGGCCGACAAGAGCACGGCCCAGCTGCGCCTGGTGGAGTCAGCCGCCGAGATCGACGCCGCCGGCCTGTTGATCAAACGCAATTGCGACGAGTTGAAGGCACTGGCCGATGCCGGCACCCAGTCAACCAAAGTCCTGCGCGCGCGGGCCCTGTTCGAGGGCGCCTACGCCACCACCCTGTTGACCCGCTCGGTGGAGCGCCTGTTCGTGGCCAGTGGCGGCAGCGCCCTGCACGAAGGCAGCGTTATCCAGCGCTGCTGGCGCGACATTCATGCCGTCAACAGCCACGCCGGCATGAACCTGGACAACATGGGCGAGCTGTACGCACAGGTGCGTCTGGGGCAGGACGTTGATCACGGGCTGATCTAGCAGCGGGGGTAGACCACCTGAAGACCTGGGCTGGGCGCCTGCCTGGCGCCACAGCAGCGCAGGTCAGAATCCCGATGGCCTGAGTCCGTATCCGGACTCAGGCGGCTGCCGCATTCGGCTGGTTCGGAAAACCCCTGCCGGCCGCCAGGTTGGCGGTGAGTTTCAGCGCTTCGAGCATGTTGTCGGCCTTGGCCACGCCCTTGCCGGCGATGTCGTAGGCGGTGCCGTGCGCCACCGAGGTGGATATGTACGGCATGCCCAGGGTGACCGAGCAGTTGCCCAGGAAGCCCCAGGTCTTGATGGCGATGTGGCCCTGGTCGTGCGACATGGCGAGCACGACGTCGTATTGACCCTCGATGTTCTGCCGGTAGACGGTGTCCGGCGAGATGGGGCCGGTAACGTTCAGGCCCTTGGCGCGGGCCATTTCCACGCCCGGCGCGATCTCGGCCTGGTCTTCCGGCCCGTAGGCATGGGGATTCCAGCCCGATACGGCGATTCGCGGTGCCTTGATGCCCCAGCGCTCGAAGTTCTGCTGGGTTGCCTCCAGTGCGTGCAGGACCAGGTCTTTCTTGATCAGGTCACAGACCTCGCGCACGTGGCGATGGTGCACCATGTGAACCACCCGCAGCGGACCGGTAATCACCAGCAGATAGCTGGCGTACGGTTGGGGTTCCACCAGTTTTTCGATTTCATCCCAAGCGCCCGCCAGCTCCAGCGCGGTGGTGTTGATCACCCCCATGACGAAACCCCGTGCTTCGCCGCGTCGGCACAAGTCATCCGCCTCGATCACCCAGTCCAGTTGGGCACGGCCGCTGATTGCGGTTGCCACGCCGGGGGTGACGTTCCCGGGCGCGAGCTTGCCGCTGTCGAGTACGTCGATGTACTCGGGATCGCGCCCGGCTTCGGTCATGCGGGTGACCCGGCGCACGCGAAGCCCGGTACCGGCGACCTTGCTGGCCATCTCCATCGCTTCCACCGATCCGACCGCCACTGGGCGGGCCAGAGGGTGGATCTGGCCGCTGGCAAGAGCCTTGCACAACACCTCGGGGCCAATACCGCCCGGGTCTCCAATGGATATCACGATGGCGGGTTTGTCGGTCATGTCCGTGCTCCCTCGTTAAACCGAATCAAAGGCCAGTGGCCGGTTGTCTGCTGTGCATCTTCCCTGGGCAAGGGAATCGAAGCGAGTTTCGTCTGGGCCAGCGCTTCCGGAATCAGCAGTTTCCCTAGGTAAGCGCTGAATAAATCCATCCTGGATTTCTCAGCGCCCGCCATCGGAAAAGCGTGGTTTTCCGATGGCTCACAAAATCAG
>CAZZHF010000201.1:0-5539 GCA_964653545.1 uncultured Gammaproteobacteria bacterium
TGGCCGCCAGGCGGCGGAACAGTTCCTGGCCTTCGGGCTTTCGAAAGTCCAGCGTCACGCAGCGCTTGCCACGGTTCATGGTGTTGTACACCACCGACGATTCGCCGTCGCGCTGGTCCTTGATGAACGGCGGCACGAAGCGGTTTGGGTCGCCGGTGCCCGGTAGCTCGCACTTGACCGACTCGGCGCCCAGGTCGGACAGGATCATGCCGCACACTGGGCCTGAAGCGTAATTGGTGGCTTCCAGCACACGGATGCCGGTCAGCGGGCCCTGGGTGTCGGTGCGGGCGTCGGCGAAGAACTCGGATTTTTCCACGGGGTTTCCTCGGGCATGAATGCTTCAGGATCGCTGCCTGGACCAGGAGATCCCCAAGTTGCAGCAAAAGTACCACCCGTCGGCGAGGCTGCGCAGCGGTACCTGAAAATGCCCGTCGGCCACAGGACCGACGGGCACTCAGGTTTCAGCTTTTGGCCTGGGTGGCCCCTGCCATCAATTGATCAGGCGTGGGATTGCGTCCGGCGTGAAGTCGCTGGCTTTGGCATTCGGGTAATTATGGCGGCCCTGCGGGTCCGTGAACACCAAGGAGGCGTGCAGGCGCTGCAGGTCATAAACACCCACGAAGGATACGGTTGGTCCGTTGGTGCCGTCGTCGCGCTGGGCCTGCCGGTAGTTGCAGTTCTCGATGCGCCACAGTTCGTTCTTTTTGTCGTAGAACTCCTGCCAGTGCAGCATCGGCGCGTAGGTTTGAGCATCGTAGTACTGTACTTTTCGGCTTACCAAATGCCCCTGGTTGGGTGTGGCCTCAACGATGAGAACCTCACGTGGCTCCCAATCGTCCAGCACGTTCCAATGCGGCGCCTGCTGCAGGTCGATCATCGGAAAGCGCGCCTCGCCGGAGCCTGCCGATGGATCGAAGCGAACGCTGGAATGGGCGATTGCCAGAATCCAGCGCTTGCCGACCAGCTTCCATCCCTTGTACCAGGACGGATCGGCATTCATGCCGAACGACTCGTCGTTCAACAGGTCGGTTGCGGACAGGGGGTCGGCCCACGCATTGCTGGACAGGCGGCGCACGCGGCGCACGCTGCGGATATAGGCATACACGTCCGGCAGGCGGGCGTCGGTGTACTGGATGGTGACCACGCCCAGGCCGCGCGTGTCATTGGGGTATTTGTTGAGCACGACTTCGTACTTCGCGATCTGGCCTTTGGGGTCGGCCAGCGCCGGGTCGATAGCGCCGTCGGCCATGTATCGCCCGAATCGCCACTGCTGCTCACGGTCCAGGCCTTTCCGACCGTCGATCAGCGCAAAGTACATTGGGTTGTAGTCAAGCACGTCGGCATACCACGGCCCACGCATGAAATTCTGAGCCACCTTGATGCCGTCGGTCGGGTTGCCGGCGTCGATGCTGGGGAATGGCAGGCCACCGGCGAAATTATCCAGTACGCCAGTCTGCGAATTGATGCTCGCCTTGCCAGCATGCTGCTCGGTCAAGGCAATCAGCCTGGGGTCCACCTGGACCTCGGATGCGGTTCGCAGGCGCATCTGCAGGCCGAATTCCCGGATCATCCTTTCCTGCGTCGGCAGGATCAGATCGGAAATGGATTTGCCTTCGAAGGTTTGAGTTTTCAGTTGGTCGATATTGGCAGCGCTGATGACGGTGCCGACAGGGGCATCTTGCCCGGTCGCGGTAGCGGTCAGGCCACACAGGGTCAGTACGCTGAGGGCCAGCGCAGATTTCTTGAACATGGTCTTCCTTGTCCTGGTAGGTAATGCCGACGAATGCTGCCGGCGCTGGATGAGCGGGTGATGGGAGTGGGTTACGTGAATGGCTTACCTCCGGGAGTTTTGGGTGAAAAGAACGCAAAAAACAGCCGCGCCGCGCCGCCGTTGGCGCAGTGACTGCAACCTGATTCAATGGGGATGAGACAGGACACGATGACCGATCGATCGGTCTGGGCGGTAGCATACCCCGGACTGTCGCGATGCCGAAACCCGTGATCCGCGACGGCGGCGTTAGCGCAGCCGTTGGCCCGCGGGATTTTCAGACAAACGCTGTAAATCCGCCCGGGTGTCCACATCGGCGAGCACACCGGGGTCGTCGACGGCGAGTTCCTGTACCGCATCGGCATGGGCCAGGAGCACGGTTCGAGCTCCCTGGTCCTTCGTCAATCCGCAGAGCAAGGGGGTGAAGCGGGCCGCGAAGCCGACCGGGTGGCCGCGCTGGCCGGCATGCACCGGCACCGCGATGCCAGCGCCATCGGCAAGGGCGGTGGCGATCAGGCTGATGCTGCCAGTGGTGACGGCGGGCATATCGCCGAGGGCGATCAGCAGGTCGGCGCCGGTCGGCGCGTGACGCGCACCGCAAGCCAGGCTGTGACCCATGCCAAGCGCGGCGTCGTCGCACACCACCACGCTGGCGCCCGCGTGTGCCAGCAGCGCAGCGAGTGCCTCGTTATTGGGTCCGACCACGGCAACGAGATGTTCCACCGCCGGTCGCAAGGCAGTGAGCGCATGCAGGACCAATGGGCGGCCGTGCAGCGGCGCCAAGAGCTTCTGGGCGCCAAAGCGCGAGGCGGAGCCTGCCGCGAGCAGGATGCCGGCCGTCATCCGTGTGCCGTCATGCGCAGGCGGGGGTCGATCGTTGCTCGCGATCCAGCAGGCGTGCCTGGGCGGTTGCCAGCGCGCCATTACGCGCCGCGATGAGCTCGGCCGCGATGGCGACTGCGATCTCCATCGGCGCGTGCGAGCCAATCGGCAGGCCGATGGGCGCGTGCAGGCGCGCAATGGCCTCGGCCGGCAGGTCAAGCTCGCGCAGGCGCAGCAGGCGTTTGTCGGTGGTGCGTCGAGAACCGAGTGCGCCGACATAAAAAGCGGGCGATTCCAGCGCCTGCATCAAGGCCAGGTCGTCCACCCGCGGATCGTGGGTGAGCGTGATCACAGCCGAGCGCTGGTCGGTCACCCGTTCGCGGATCACGGCGTCGGGCATGCCCGGCACAAGCTCGGTGCCAGGTACGTTCCAGGTTGACGCGTAGTCCTGGCGTGGGTCGCACACCAGCACGTGATAATCGAGCGCCTGCGCCAGCTCGGCAATGCAGCGGGACAGTTCCGCGGCGCCGATGATGACCAGCTGCCACTGCGGTCCGAACACCTTGTGCATCACGTCGTCGCGGACACGGCAGGCCGCGGTGTGCGGGCCGGCCGGCAAGAGTCGACTGGCGCCATCGGTAAGATTGAGCTCGCGAGCCACCGCGTGACGCTGCTCCAGAGTCTCCAGCACCGCGTCGAAATCGCCCGCCGAGCCGATCGGTTCGCACACCAGCTCCAGCGTGCCGCCACAGGGCAGGCCGAAGCGCTCGCCCTCCTCGCGGCTGAGACCGTAGATCACGCGCTGCGGGCCGTCAGCGGCGACCTCGCCGCGGCGCAGTTTGGCGACCAGATCATCCTCGACGCAGCCGCCGGATACCGATCCCATGAGTTGGCCAGCGCCGCCCACCGCCAGCAGCGAACCGGCCGGACGCGGCGATGAACCCCACGTCTGGGTGACGGTAACCAGGTGCGCCCGCGTGCCGGCCCGCACCCAGCCGAGGACGGCACGGATCACGTTGAGGTCGCTACTGTCCATGTTCCTTCCTGCGCGGGCGTTCTGAATCGGCGTCCATTTTACGTGCTGTTGGTGGCGGCACCCGCGTTCGTCGCCAGGGTCAGGGCGCGGATATCGGCATGCGCGCCGCGGCGCGCGCCAGGGCCAACGGCGCGTCCGGCCGGTCGCCGGCAACCAAACCCTCGTGGTAGTAAACGATATCGAGTGGCCATAGCAGGTGGCGCAGCTCGCCCGGGCGCAGCCGAAAGCGCGCCGAAGATGGCCCGGCCACGGGCTGTGGCCAGCGCAAGTGCTGCTCGAACAGCACCCAGCCGCCCGGTGCCAGGGCGTCGGCAAACTGGGCGACGAGGTCGCGGTTTACAAACTGGATGTTCACGATCAGTTCATAGCGGGCATCCGGGAGCCGGTAATCAGCGATATCCGCGCAGACCCAGTTGATCTGTTGGTTGCCGATCTTGGCCTGTTCGCGCGCGCGCTCAAGCGCGGTTGGGGCGATGTCGATGGCGTCCACCGCAAAGCCCGCCTGCGCCAGGGCAATGGCGGTGGCGCCGAGCCCACAGGCGACATCCAGCGCCCGCCCCTGGGGCACCCGTTCCAGCCAGTCCAGCACGAACGCTGACGGCCGGGCGGCATACCTTGCGCTGCCGGCGCGGTAACGGGCTTCCCATTTCTCGGCTTCGGTCTGGCTCATCTGCACGGTTCTGGAATCATGGCCTCCAGCATAGCTCACGGTCAGCCGCGGAAAACCGCACCGCGAAAGGTACGATTGGCGCCCCGTGGCCGTGCGTGCGGCAGCGGGTGACACATGAGAGGGAGGTCGACATGGCATCGCTTCGCAAGACGGTATTTTGGCTGGTGGTGGTCGGACTCGGCGTGACCGCTTTTGGCGGCATCGCGCTGGCGCGTGGCGAGCCGATCAACGCCTGGTGGCTGATCGCGGCCGCCGTGTGCGTCTATGCGATCGGTTTTCGGGTATACGGTGCCTGGGTGGCGACGCGGGTGCTGCTGGTGGATGGCAGCCAGGTGACCCCCGCGGTTCGGATCAACGACGGCCGGGATTTCGTGCCCACCAACCGCTGGGTGGTGTTTGGCCACCATTTCGCGGCCATCGCCGGGCCAGGGCCGCTGATCGGGCCAACCCTGGCGGCGCAGTTCGGCTACTTGCCGGGCACGCTGTGGATTCTGATCGGCGCTGTGCTGGGTGGCTGCATCCAGGACATGACGGTGCTGTTTTTCTCGACCCGGCGCAATGGCCGCAGTCTGGGGCAGATGGCGCGCGAGGAACTCGGCCCGGTCGGTGGCGTTGCGGCTCAGGTCGGCACGATGTTGATCCTGGTGATCCTGATCTCGGTGCTCGGTCTGATCATCGTGAACGCCATGAAACACAGCCCCTGGGCCACGGCGACAGTGGTCGCCACCATCCCGATTGCGGTGCTGGTGGGCATCTACATGCGCAGCATCCGCCCGGGCCGGGTGCTGGAGGGCAGCGCCATTGGCATTGCGCTGCTGCTGCTCGCGGTATGGGGCGGCGGCTGGGTGGACCAGCATCCGGTGCTGCGCACCTGGTTCGATCACGGTCCGTTGACCATCGCCTACGGCATCATGGCCTATGGCTTTGTGGCGGCGGTGGTGCCGGTCTGGCTGCTGCTCGCGCCGCGCGATTACCTGTCGACCTTCATGAAGCTTGGCACCATTGCGCTGCTGGCGGTGGCCATCATCTGGCTGAATCCGGTCTTGCACATGCCGGCCTCGACGCAGTTCGTGGACGGCACCGGCCCGATCTTTGCCGGCAAGGTGTTTCCGTTCGTGTTCATCACCATTGCCTGTGGCGCCATCTCCGGGTTTCACGCGCTGGTCAGTTCCGGCACCACGCCCAAGCTGCTGATGGATGAGCGCGACGTCCACATGATTGGCTACGGCAGCATGATGCTGGA
>CAZZHF010000202.1:0-5520 GCA_964653545.1 uncultured Gammaproteobacteria bacterium
GTCGGCGCGTAGGTCGCGCCGCAGGCCTCGCACGAGTCGCCGTACTGATCCTGCGCCGCGCAGCGTGGGCACTGACCGCGAATGAAGCGATCGGCCAGGAACATGCCCTTGGCGGGGTCGAAGTGACGCGTCACGCCGTAGCGCACGATATGCCCGGCGGCATGCAGACGCTGAAAGATGTCTTCCGCCAGCAACCGGTTCTCGTCGCTGTGGGTGGTGTAGTAGTTGTCGAAAGCGATACCGAAGTCGGCAAAATCGGCGCGGTGCTCGGTACCCATGCGCGCCACCAGGTCTTCCGGGGTGATGTCCTCGGCCTGCGCGCGCAGCATGATGGGGGCACCGTGAGCGTCGTCGGCGCACAGATAAATCACCTCCCAGCCGACCAGACGCATGGCGCGGACCCAGACATCGGTCTGGATGTACTCCACCAGGTGGCCGATATGAATGGGGCCATTGGCGTACGGCAGGGCGCTGGTAACAAGCAGACGGCGCGACATGACGGGCAACGCAGAAAAGGTGGTGTGGCAAGGCTTGGCGGGCCGGCAGGATAGCACGGCGACCCCTGGACGCCGTGCTAGAATCAGCGCCCTTTCTGGCGCTCCGGCGCACCGCGTGACGGTGCTTTTAATGCCGGCCGCGACCCACCGCTGAACCCTGGCGCAGCATGACTGACACCCTACGCAGTGGGGCCGAGGCGGCCCTCGAAACCGTTATCGACCCCTGGAACGGCGCCAGCCTGAAGCAGGCATTACGCGAGCTCACGCTGGACCAGGGCAAGCTGAGCGTTGACCTGCAACTGGGCTACCCCAGCGCCGGCCTGGCGACCGAGCTGCTGGCCCCGGCGCAGGCCGCGCTCGCCACCTTGCCGGGCGTCCAGTCGGTGCAGGTGAGCCTGAGCCACGCCATCGTCGCCCACGCCGTACAGCAGGGCGCGCAGGCCGTGCCGGGCGTCAAGAACGTGATCGCGGTCGGTTCCGGCAAGGGCGGCGTTGGCAAGTCCACCACGGCCGTTAACCTGGCCCTGGCCCTGGCGCGCGAAGGCGCCCGCGTGGCGCTGCTGGACGCCGACGTGTACGGCCCGAGCCTGCCGACCATGCTGGGCATTACCGACAAGCCGCGCCTGGTCGAGGGCGACGAGCGCAAGATCACGCCGCTGGTCGGCCACGACGTGCAGTGCATGTCGATCGGTTTCCTGATCGACCCGGACGCGCCCATGGTCTGGCGCGGGCCGATGGCCACCCAGGCGCTGGAACAGCTGATCCGCGACACCGCCTGGCAGGACGTCGACTACCTGGTGGTGGACCTGCCGCCGGGCACTGGCGATATCCAGCTCACGCTCGCCCAGCGCGTGCCGGTCAGCGGTGCCATCATCGTGACCACGCCGCAGGACATTGCCCTGATGGACGCGGTCAAGGGCCTGAAGATGTTCGAGAAGGTCAAGGTGCCGATCCTGGGCATCGTCGAGAACATGAGCACCCATATCTGTACCCAGTGCGGGCATGAGGAGCATATCTTCGGCGCCGGAGGGGGCGGTCGCATGGCCGAGAAACACGACGTGCCGCTGCTGGGCTCGCTGCCGCTGGACATCCGCATCCGCGAACAGGCCGATGGTGGCCAGCCGACGGTGGCGGCCGAGCCCGACGGGCCGATCGCCCGCGCCTACCGGGAAATTGCCGTGCGCGCCGTGGCCCGTCTGGCCACACGCAGCAAGAACTACGCCCGTCACTTCCCGAACATCACCGTGGTCAACGACTGACCGCCCAGCCTGGAATCGCGTCATGAGCATCAAGTCCGACCGCTGGATCCGCCGCATGGTCGAGCAGGAAGGCATGATCGAGCCGTTCGAGCCCACCCAGGTGCGCGAGGTGGACGGCCAGCGGGTCATTTCCTATGGCCTGTCGAGTTACGGCTACGACATCCGCGTGGCGCGGGAATTCAAGATCTTCACCAACGTGCCCTCGGCGGTGGTCGACCCCAAGGACTTCGACGCCGCGAGCCTGGTCGATATCGAGTCCGACGTGTGCGTGATCCCGCCAAATTCCTTTGCGCTGGCGCGCACGGTCGAATACTTCCGCATCCCGCGCAGCGTGCTGACGGTGTGCCTGGGCAAATCCACCTATGCCCGCTGCGGCATCATCGTCAACGTAACGCCGTTCGAGCCGGAATGGGAGGGCTACGCCACGCTGGAGTTCTCCAATACCACCACCCTGCCGGCCAAAATATATGCCGGTGAGGGCTGCGCGCAGGTGGTGTTCTTCGAGTCCGACGAGACCTGCGAGGTGTCGTACAAGGACCGGGGCGGCAAGTACCAGGGCCAGGTTGGCGTGGTGGTGCCGCGACTGTGACGGCGGCCCGCCAGCGGGGCATAATCACGCGAACTGTGGCTGACCTGCGCAGACAGGAACCCTCAAGTCGTCCGCTCTAAGCGGCGATATACGTGACGATACGAGCATTCCAATCCAGTTCCCAGGGAGATCCGGATGAACAAGAAACTAACCGCTCTGGCCTGCACCGGCGCACTGTTCGGCTGGCTGCTCGCCGGCCCGGTAATAGCGGACGAGGACGAGGGTTTCGCCGAGTGGGAACGCGAAATCACCCCCGAGGTAAATGACCCGCTGGAGCCTATCAATCGCGGCGTGTTCTGGTTCAACGAACAGGCCGACCGCTTCGTCATCAAGCCGGTGGCCAAGGGTTACGACTTCATCACGCCCAAGCCAGTCAAACGCGGCGTCAGCAACGTGTTCGATAACCTGTTCATGCCGGTGGTCGCGGTCAGCGATCTGCTGCAGGGCAACTTCCAGCACAGCGCCGAGGATGTCGGGCGCTTTGTTGTCAACAGTACTGTCGGCGTGGTCGGCATCTTCGACGTCGCCACCGGCTGGGGCCTGGAGCGCCGCCGCGAGGACGTCGGCCAGGCATTCGGAGCCTGGGGCATCGGCGCCGGCCCCTATCTGGTGCTGCCGATTCTTGGCCCAAGTAACGTACGTGACGGCGTTGGCCTGGTCGGCAACTACTTCCTGCTGCCGCAGACCTATATCGACGATGAGGGCGTGCGATGGGGCGTGACGGTGTTGGGTGGTATCGACACCCGCTACCGCCTGCTCGACGCCAGCCGGGTGCTGGAGCAAGCGGCGCTCGACCGCTATGCCTTCGTGCGCTCATCATATGCCCAGTACCGGAAGAATCTGATCCAGAACAAGAACGGCGGCAAACCGGTACCCGCGGCAAGCTTCGGCCAGTAGGACAAAAAAGGACGGTGGGCCCGAGGGCCACCGCCAAGCAAGAAGGGCCTCGGGGCAATCCGGGGCCCTTTTTTGTTAGTCGTTGGCTTGACCGAAACCCGCACGGGCGACCCGCTCCCGCACAAAGAGCAGCATTGACGATGGCTTGCTGACCTTTGTTAAGCGGGAGAAAAGGCGGGTGACGGGTATACATCGATTACAACGCGCCGACGCCACTGCACATAATGACTAGGATCGGTCCGAACTCCGGATAAGATTAAGCCGCGCTACACTGCGCGATATTGAAAGCACCGCTGACAGGGGCCTACACGGCGCCCGGGCAGGCGCTGTCGGAGTAAGGGGAATGCTCGATCTGCCTGTCGAGAGCGGCATGCTGCGCCTGCGCGACACCGAGGTGGCGTGCCGACACTTCGGACACGGCCCGCCACTGTTGATGCTGCATGGCGGCGCTGGACCAACGCCGGGCGCGCCGTATCTGGACGCCTTGGCAGCCCATTTTGAAATCATCCTGCCGACCCATCCAGGGTTCTATGGCTCGCCGCATCACAAGCGAATCGGCAGTGTTGATGATCTGGCCTACCTGTATCTGGACCTGATCGACGATTACCACCTCGACAAGCTGACCGTGATGGGGTTTTCCATGGGCGGTTGGCTGGCCCTGGAGCTGGCCACCAAGAGCTGTGCGCGCCTTGAACGCCTGTTACTGGTCGATGCCGTGGGCGTCAAGTTCACCGATCGTGAAACCCGCCAGTTCCCGGACATCTTCGCCATGGCGCCGGACAAAGTGGGACAGCTGATGTTTCACGACCCGGCGCACATGACTCCGGACTTCGCCGCGCTTTCCGATGAGGAACTCACCACCTTCGTTACCAACCGCGAGGCGCTTATCCACTACGTGTGGGAGCCGTATTTGCACAACCCGAAGCTGCTCGCCCGGTTGCACCGGGTCACCGTGCCCGTGACGTGCATCTGGGGTGAAAGCGACGGTTTGACCACCCCGGACTACGGCCGCCAGCTTGCCGCGGCGCTGCCGAATGCGCGCTTGGAGCTGGTCCCGCAGGCCGGGCACGCGCCACAGCTGGAGCAGCCACAGGCCTTTGTGGCCGCAGTGCTTGCCGCCTGCGGCCGCTAGGCTGCACCACGTCGTACCGGAACGGAGTCGCCCCAATGCGCGCCTGGTTTTTTACCGAGACCGCCTATCCCTACCTGCCACCGCAGGACGAGTTCGAATCGATCCGCGTGCAACTTCCGAACCGGATATTCGACCCCCAAAAGGGGGCCGATCTCTACAACCGCTATATCGACGAGTGGTGCCATGCCGAGGAGTGTGGCCTCGACATCATGCTCAACGAGCACCATCAGACGGCCACCTGCATGGACCCGGCCGCGCCCATCATGCTCGGCATCCTGGCGCGGCAAACCAAGACCGCCCGGCTGCTGCTGCTGGGCAATCCCATCGCCAACCGCCGCGACCCGGTGCGCGTGGCGGAGGAAATGGCGATGGTGGACGTGATCTCGCGCGGCCGGGTGGAGGTGGGCTTCGTGCGGGGCGTGCCGTACGAAATCTCGGCCATGAACTCCAAGCCGGTCGGCATGCCCGAGCGCCTGTGGGAAGCCCACGACCTGATCCTGAAGGCGTGGACCACGCACGACGGGCCGTTCAACTGGGAATCCGAGCATTTCCACCACCGGCAGGTGAACATCTGGCCGCGGCCCTGGCAGCAGCCGCACCCGCCGGTGTGGGTGACGGCCCTGTCGCCGGGCAGCATCGCGCCGGTGGCTGACCATCACTACGTGGTCGCCACCTTCCTGACCGGCAAGGACAAGACCAGGGATATCTTTACCGCCTACCGGGAGCGACGTCTGTCTCGCGGCCACGGCCTGCCCAGCAACGACCGCACGGCCTATGCGGCGCTGGTCTATACCGGCGAAACCGACGCCGCGGGCCAGGCCGGAGCGGAAAAACTCATGTGGTATATCACCCACAACAAGGTGCCGCCGCAGTTCTCGAACCCGCCGGGCTACAACTCCGTGGATGCCGTGGTAAATGTCCTCAAGAGCGGCAAAAGCCCTTATATGTTCGGCAACTTCAGCCTGGACACGTTGATCAAGCAGGGCATTGTGTTCGCCGGCAGCCCGGACACCGTCTACAAGCAGATCAAGGAGTTCTACGACATCGTCGGTGGCTTCGGCCACCTGCTGATCATGGGTCAAGCCGGCTTCCTCGAACACGATGAAACCATGACGGGTATCCAGCTTTTCGGGCGCGAGGTTTACC
>CAZZHF010000203.1:0-5518 GCA_964653545.1 uncultured Gammaproteobacteria bacterium
TGGCCACCGTCAAGGGCGACGTGCACGACATCGGCAAGAACATCGTCGGCGTGGTCTTGCAGTGCAACAACTTCGAGGTCATCGACCTGGGGGTGATGGTGCCGTGCGACAAGATTCTGCGCACCGCGCGCGAGCAGAAGGTCGATATCATCGGCCTGTCCGGCCTGATCACTCCGTCGCTGGACGAGATGGTGCATGTGGCCAGGGAGATGCAACGCGAAGGTTTCGCGTTGCCGCTGCTGATCGGTGGGGCAACGACCTCACGCGCCCACACAGCGGTCAAGATCGCGCCGGGATTCACTGGCGATACGGTGTACGTGAAAGACGCTTCACGTGCCGTTGGTGTGGCTCAGAACCTGATCTCGCCGCAGCTGCGTGGCGCGTTCCAGAAGCAGGTACGCGAGGACTACGAACAGGCCCGCGAGCGCCACGCCGCCAAGAACCAGCGCAGCCGGCTGCTGACACTGGAGCAAGCGCGCGCCAATGCCCTACAGACCGACTGGACCGCGTACAAGGTGGCGACACCAGCGCGACCAGGCCTCACTACGTTCGACAGCTACGAACTCGCCGCGCTGGTCGATTACATCGACTGGACACCTTTTTTCCAGGCCTGGGAGCTGGCCGGCCGCTACCCGCGCATCCTGGACGACTCGGTGGTCGGCGAGCAGGCCCGTCAGCTATTCGCCGATGCGCAGACCATGCTCAAACTCATCGTGGACGAAGGCTGGCTTACCGCCCGCGCCGTGGTGGGGCTGTTTCCAGCCAATTCCGTGGGTGACGACATCGAGCTGTACGCGGATGCCTCGCGTCAGAACGTGCTGGCCACCCTGCACCACCTGCGCCAGCAGCAGCAGAAGCCGCCGGGCGTGCCGAACCTGTGCCTGGCCGACTACCTTGCCCCGCGCGACAGCGGGGTGCCGGACTGGATCGGAGCCTTTGCCTGCACCGCGGGCATTGGAATCGAAGCCCATGTCGCGCGCTTCGAGGCCGCCCACGACGACTACAACGCCATTTTGCTCAAGGCACTGGCCGACCGCCTGGCCGAGGGCTTCGCCGAGCGCCTGCACCAGCACGTGCGCATGGAACTATGGGGCTACGCTGCCGACGAGAGGCTAGACAATACCGCGCTAATCGACGAGCAGTACCGCGGCATCCGGCCTGCGCCCGGCTATCCCGCCTGCCCCGAGCACACCGAAAAAGGGACGCTGTGGACCTTGCTGGACGCCGAGCCCAATGCCGGAATGACCCTCACCGAGCACTACGCCATGTTGCCGACGGCCGCCGTCAGCGGCTGGTACATCGCCCACCCGCAAGCGCGCTATTTCGGCGTCGGCGACATCGGCCGCGATCAGGTGGAGGACTACGCGCGGCGCAAGGGCTGGACGCTGGCGCAGGCCCAACGCTGGCTGGCGCCCAACCTGGGTTACGAGCCCGACTAAAAAGGACACCAAAAAGCCGAGTGGGCATCGGTGCCCACTCGGCGTTTCTGTGTTCCCTGGGTACTCAGGCCGCCATTACAAAAATGGCGACGATGCAGGCCAGACCGCCGACGTACGCCAGCGAGCGTAAGGTGGCGAGGTCCGCGATATAGAACGCGGCGTGTAGCGTACGCAGCGCCACAAAGGCCAGCGCAAGCTGGTCCAGGGTGCCCTGGACGAGACCCAGCTGGTGGCCAATGATCACCGCCGCAGCGAACGGCGCAAAGTTCTCCAGCATGTTTGACTGCGCCCAGTCGGCGCGTTTGCGCCAGCCGGCGACCGCCGCCACGCTCAGCCGCGGCTGGCTGTTATCGAAACCGCCGCTCTTGGCCAGCCCACCCAGCACCGGCGGAAAAAAGATCAGTACCAATACACACCAGTAAGCGATGGTCATGCGGCCTCCCGGTTCGCGTGGTCAGCGCCTGAATACATCATCCTCACGCGACTGCCGGCAGCCCTTCGCGCCGGTATGCCTGTTCCAGGAAACGCGGCTGCATCCAGGCATCCAGATCGACCTGCCCCAGGTAACCGTGGCTTTGCATGAAATCGATCTGCACCTGTAGAAGGCGACGGACTTCCGGCCCGAACGACGGCCACAGTTTGTTGTGAAAATCCGCTTCATAGCTGGAGCGGATGTCCGCCTCCGACACACCAAGCTCCCTGGCCATCACCGCCGTTGCCTCGGCCGGGTGGGCGGCGGCCCAGTTCGCGGTGCGCACCAGCACCTGCAGGTAGCGTTCCACCGCCTCGGGCGCTTCCCTGGCCAGGCCGGCGCTTACGGTAATGATGCGCGGGTTGGCGTTGACCATGTGCGCGCGATCGTTCTGGTCGGTCATCAGGTCGTAAAGCTTGCGAATACGTCCCTGGTAGCGGCGCTGGATCAGGCCGACTTCGGCGTTCTTGCAGAAGATGGCGTCCACTTCGCCACGCAGCAGGTAATCGATGTCGGCATCGTAGAGGCTCGGTCGGTCACCCTGTTTCAGGTCGGCGTTGATGCTGCCGTGCATGTCGTCGTTGATGATCATCTCCACGAACTGGACGTCCGACTCGCGCATGCCGTTGGCCAGCAAGGTAGAGTAGAAACCCTTGTGGGCGTTGACCTTCATGAAGTCGATCAGGATGTACGGGCGCACCGGCAGTCCGCAGCGGCGGCCGGCCAGATCCTGCACGCGCTGCGCCTTGTCATCGGCCCGCACAAATGTGGCCAGCGAGTCGGCGACGAAGGTCAGGCCCACTGCCAGCGTGTCGGCGCCGCGGGTACGTGCCCATAGCGGCGGGATGGCGCCACCTTCCCTGAATGAATCGGCCAGGCTGTGATCGAAGTGAGAGTCAGCCTTTTCGCGTCCAAGCTCCTTGATGTTGCGGACCACAAAGTCCGAACCGTCGAATTCCTCGTCGAACGACTGTCTTTGAAAGGCGATTCCGGACGCCGTGGCGACGGGGCAGCGCGTATACCATAAGGTGCGGGGCATGGGCAGTTCCTCCGGGAATGCTGGACTGACGGCTTTTTGCCAGTTCTCTTGAAAAACGGCACTTTAATCTTCATATATGCAAGTCGGCAAGCCATGCAGCTCTCGTGCCCGCGACCACTCGGTCCACTATGACAAATACCGCTTTCGACACCCCGGAGGCCGCCGAGGCGGCCTTCTATCTGGCCCTGGAAAATGCCGACGCGGCATTGATGCACGCGGTATGGGATGACGGTCCGGACCTGGTGTGCGTACACCCGATGTGGCCCGAGCTGCACGGCCATCGCGCCATCTTCGCCGCCTGGCGTCGCATGTTCGCCGGTGGCCCGCACCTGACCGTGAGCACGGTATCGGTCCTCCAGCGCCGGGATGGGCAATTTGCCACCCATGTGGTGCACGAACAACTGAACCTGCGCGGCGACGACAGCCACCAGCCCCCGGTGATCGCGACCAACGTTTATCGGCAAACGGACTCCGGCTGGCGCATGATCGTGCACCACGCCTCGCCCACACCGACTGTCACCGTGGACGAGGACACGGTGCTGCATTAGAGGGCCGCTGATTTACTCCGCGGCGCCCGCAGTGCCGGAACGCGGTTGCCCGCAGCCTGCTTGGGTTTGCGGCGGATTGTCCGCTTATAACAGACGCTGAAAAAATACACCTCGACAGACTGCCGATCCCTTTGTACAGTCCGTGCATCAGGCTCGATAAACCGGCTTCGAGGTACTGGAACTTCACATGGCCTCCGGCTGCTTGCTCAATGCATTCCTGTCGCCGGTGTCGAACCTGCGCGACACCCATGGCAGCCAGCTGGCCCGGCACACGGCTGGTCCGGCGCGTACGGTGAATGAGCATGCTGGTCTGCGACGTTGCGCGGGTGGCCTGAGCACTGCCGCAGAGCCGGCCACCCACGCACCGCGCGCCCATGTGGATGCGTGGCCCCCTCGCTGGCAGCGTGCCGGTCCCAGCTGATGCAAGGCGACGAGCTCACCCGGCAGGTGTTCCTTGGCCGCCAGGCCATCTTTGATGTAGGTCGAAAAGTCGTTGCCTACGAGCTGCTGTACCGGATGAGCGCCGCGGCAGGCGACGCGCTGACCGACACTAAGGACCGCACCTCGCACGTGATGATCGATGCCCTGATGTCGATTGGTCTTGATCGGCTGGTCGCCGGACAACGGGCTTTTCTGAACATGGACACGGCCAGCCTGCTGGCGGAACTGCCCCTGACGCTGCCGCCGCAACGCGTGGTGATCGAGGTGCTGGAAACCGTGGCACCGGAACCCAAGGTGCTGGCCGCGCTGCGCCACCTGCGCGATCGCGGTTACCGGATCGCGCTGGATGACGTCGTGTATCAACCGGCGCTCGACCCGCTTCTGGAACTGGCACACATTGCGAAGGTTGACCTGCCCGCCATCGCCGCCGGCCAGCTGGCGGATCAGGTGAACGCCCTGCGCCGCTTCGACGTCGAGCTACTGGCCGAAAAGATTGAAACCGAAGCGCAATTCGACCAGACGCGCGAGCTTGGATTCACGCTGTTTCAGGGTTATTGGCTGGCCCGACCCAGCACTGTCAGTGGCAAGCGTGGCCTGATGCGACGCGAGGATGTGCTCGGTCTGCTGGCACGCCTGCAGGATCCGTCGCTGCAAACCAACGAGCTGCAAGCCCTGGTAAGCAATAACCCAGGCCTGAGCCACCGCCTGCTGCGCTATATCAACTCGGCGATGTTTTACCTGCCCCGGCGTATCGATTCAATCCGTCAGGCGGTGGTCCTGATCGGCCAGCGACAGATCCGCCAGATCGCCAGCTTGCTGCTGCTTGACGGCGGTGAGACGCCCCCCCTCGAGCTGGTGCGCGTGACGCTGCTGCGGGCCCGAATGTGCGAACAACTCGCCGCGCGGCTGAAGCTGGACGCGGATGCGGCCTTCACCGTGGGCCTGCTGTCAACGGCCGAACTGCTGGTCGATCAACCGTTGACGCAGATTCTGGCCGACATGCCACTGAGCGAGGCCACGGTACAAGCCATCTGCACCCACTACGGGCCATTGGGCCAGATACTGGCGGCGGTCACCCACTACGAAACGGGCAATTTCGACCATCCAGCGTTAGTTGCGCTGGCCGGGATCGATCTGACCGCCAGGTATCTGGAAGCCGTGGAATTCGTGGAAAGCATCATGGCCGCCAGCCGCGGCTGACCGCTTGCAGTGCCAGGATTTCGAGTGCCCCAGCGGCCTAAACCGCGACCTGCGCGTCGCTGAACTGCATGCTGTGGAGTCGGGCATATACGCCTCCCTGACGCAGCAAGCCGGGGTGATCACCCTGCTCGACCACGCGCCCGTCCTGCATCACCAGGATCAGGTCGGCGTTCTCGATGGTCGACAGGCGATGGGCAATGACCAGCGTGGTGCGGTGATTCATCAGCGCATCGAGCGCGGCCTTGATGTGGCGTTCGGACTCGCTGTCCAGCGCCGAAGTAGCTTCGTCAAGAATCAGGATGGGCGCGTCCTTGAGCAGCGCCCGGGCGATGGCGATGCGCTGGCGCTGCCCCCCCGACAGCAGCACGCCGTTATCACC
>CAZZHF010000204.1:0-5492 GCA_964653545.1 uncultured Gammaproteobacteria bacterium
GCGGCCAATACCCCGCCTCGCGCATCCTCGCGACCGCCGAGTTCGACCTCTTGTACGGCATGGGCGTGTCGCGTGAGGGCGAAATCCTGGACCTTGGCGTCAATCTGGGCCTGATCGAAAAATCCGGCGCCTGGTATTCCTGCAATGGCGAGCGCATCGGGCAGGGCCGCGACAACGTCCGTGAGTACCTGCACAGCAACACGGAACTGGCGCAGCGCCTGGAGACCGATATCCGTGCGCGCATGTTGCCGGCGCCGCGCGTCGCCGAGGCGGCCAGCCCGGCCTGAGCGCGCAGTCCGCGCACAGGGTGGACGATCCGGTACAGGCAGCTTATGCGCAGGCATTGAAGCTGCTTGCCAGGCGCGAGCACAGCCACGGTGAACTCCGACTCAAGCTCCGGCACCGTGGCATGGATACGGCGGACATTGCCGCGGCGCTGGAACAGTTGGTTCAGCACGGGTATTTGTCCGATCTGCGATACGCGCAGGCGCGGGTCACGGAACTGCGTCGTCGTCGGTACGGGCCGCTGCGGGCCCAGGCCGAACTGCGTGCGCGCGGGATTGACGATGACACCATCAGCAGTGTGTTGGACCTGGAGCAGCCTGACTGGTACAGCGCCTGTTGCGAAGTAAGGGAAAACAGATTCGGACGCGCTCCACCGTCAAACGCCGTGGAACGCAGCCGCCAACAGCGACACTTGCAGGCCCGTGGCTTTACTGGCGGGCAGATTCGCCAGGCCCTGGGTAACACCCATAGCGACGACGCATGAAAAGCACTGACATTCGCCGCAGTTTTCTGGAGTTCTTCGCCAAGGAGGGCCATCAGGTGGTGCCGTCCAGCCCGCTGGTGCCGCTTGGCGACGCGACCTTGCTGTTCACCAATGCCGGCATGGTTCAGTTCAAGGACGTTTTCCTGGGCGTGGAGCAACGCTCCTACCATCGCGCCACATCAGCCCAGCGCTGCGTGCGCGCAGGCGGCAAGCACAACGACCTTGACAACGTCGGCTATACCGCGCGCCACCACACGTTCTTCGAGATGCTGGGCAACTTCAGCTTCGGCGATTACTTCAAGCGCGATGCCATTCGCTATGCCTGGACCTTTCTTACCGAAGTGCTGCATCTGCCTAGCGAGCGCTTGTGGGTGACCATTCACCCGGATGACAACGAAGCCGCCGACATCTGGCTCGGCGAGGTCGGCTTCCCGGAAAGCCGCCTGCGACGGATCGCCGGGGATGACAACTTCTGGGCCATGGGCGACGTCGGCCCCTGTGGGCCGTGTTCGGAGATTTTTTACGACCATGGCCCCGAGGTGGCAGGCGGGCCGCCCGGTTCGCCAGACGCGGACGGCGATCGCTATATCGAGATCTGGAACCTCGTGTTCATGCAGTACGAGCGCCTGGCCGACGGAAGCTTGAAGCCGCTGCCCAGGCCGTCGGTGGACACCGGTATGGGTCTGGAGCGCCTGGCGGCGGTACTCCAGGGCGTACACGACAACTACGACACGGACATCTTCCGCGGCCTGATCGACGCGGCGGCCGAGGTGATCGGCACCCAGGACCGGACTTCGCGCTCGTTGCGAGTGATCGCCGACCATATCCGGTCCTGTGCCTTTCTGATCGCGGATGGGGTACTGCCGGGCAACGAGGGCCGGGGTTACGTGTTGCGACGCATCATTCGCCGCGCGGTACGCCACGGTGCGCGCCTGGGTGCGCAAGGGACGTTTTTCCATCGCCTGGTAGAACCTTTGGTGGGCGAGATGGGTGATGCCTACCCCGAGTTGGCGGCGGCGCAGACGGCGGTCGAGACTGCCCTGAGGGACGAGGAAGAACGCTTCGCACAGACGCTGTCTCATGGTCTGGCCATCCTGGAGCGCGATATGCAAGGCCTGGGTGGGCAGCGCATCCCCGGCGAGACCGTGTTCCGCTTGTACGACACCTACGGTTTCCCAGTGGACCTGACCGCCGACATCGCCCGTGAGCGCGGCCTCGAACTCGATCTCGACGGTTTCGAGCAGGCCATGGCGCAGCAGCGCGAGCGCGCCCGGGCGGCAAGTCAGTTTCGGGTGGGTGACGATTTGCGCCTGGGCGACGCCTTGGATGCGGCCGCCGTGGCCGGCCATCGCTTCACCGGCTACGACCATGACCAGGACGAGGCCTCTGTCGTGGCCTTGCTGCAGGACGGCGCGCCCGTGGACCGCCTGGTCGCCGGCAGTCAGGCTACGGTTGTACTCGATCACACGCCGTTTTACGCCGAATCGGGTGGCCAGGTCGGGGATCGCGGCCAACTCCACGGACCGGGTGGGGTGTTCGAGGTTATGGACACCCGCAAGGAAGGCAATGTGCACTTGCACGTTGGCGCGCTGGGCACCGGCGAACTCGCCGTTGGCGACCGCGTCAGCGCCGGGGTCGACGTCGCCCGGCGCACGTGTATCCGGGCCAATCACTCCGCCACTCACTTGCTGCATGCCGCGCTGCGCCAACTGCTGGGCGCGCATGTCACGCAAAAAGGTTCGCTGGTCGATGCCGAACGCCTGCGTTTTGATTTTGCGCACGGCAAGCCGGTGACAGCGGACCAACTGCGCGCGGTCGAGGCGCTGGTCAACGTCCAGGTGCGCACCAATCTGCCGGTGCAGGCCGAAGACATGGCGTTGGCCGATGCCCAGCAAGTGGGCGCCATGGCGCTCTTCGGCGAGAAGTACGGCGAACGGGTGCGGGTGCTGCGGATGGGCGATTTCTCGGTCGAGCTGTGCGGCGGCACCCATGTGGCGCGCAGCGGCGACATCGGCTTGTTCAAGATCGTCGGCGAGTCGGGTGTGGCTGCCGGCATTCGCCGTATCGAGGCGGTGAGCGCTGAAGGCGCCATGGCTTGGGTGGCGAATGCCGAGGAGCGACTACGTACCGCCGCCGAAGCCCTGCAGTCCGGCGAGGCCGACCTGCTGGACAAGCTCGATCAGGTGTTACGCAAGCAACGCCAGCAGGAGAAAGAGCTCGATCAGTTGCGCAGCAGGCTGGCCAGCAGTGCCGGCGATGGTTTGGCCAGCTCAGCGGTGGACGTTGCCGGTATCAAGGTGCTGGCGGTGGTAATTGAAGCGGCCGATGCCAAGGCGCTGCGTGAGCTTGCCGATCAGTTGCGGCAAAAACTCGGCAGCGCTGCGCTGGTTCTGGCCAGTGTGACAGCCGGCAAGGTCAGCCTGGTGGCGGCGGTGACCGCAGATCTGACCGGCCGACTCAAGGCCGGCGACCTGGTTAATGCCGTTGCATTACAGGTTGGCGGAAAGGGCGGTGGCCGGCCGGATATGGCAATGGCCGGCGGGGACCAGCCGGATGCGCTGCCCCAGGCCCTGGCGGGCGTGGTCGAATGGGTGCGGCAGCGCCTCGCCGGCTGAAACTCATCCTTAACGTAGAGGAGCAAGACAGACGATGGCCCTGATCGTGCAGAAGTACGGCGGGACTTCCATGGGCAGTCCGGAGCGTATCGGCGCCGTGGCGGATCGGGTGCTGCGTGCTCGCGACCAGGGCCACCAGTTGGTCGTGGTCGTGTCCGCGATGTCGGGCGAGACCGATCGTCTGATCAAGCTCGCAAAGTCAATCAGCGCCCGGCCACCGGCGCGTGAAATGGATGTGTTGCTGGCCACCGGCGAGCAGGCGGCGATCGCCCTGCTGGCGATGGCGTTGGCCGAGCGTGGCGCGGCCGTGCGTTCCTACACCGGTGCCCAGGTACGCATTCTTACCGACAGCGCGCACAGCAAGGCACGTATCGTCGAGATCGACGACAACCGCCTGCGCCCCAGCCTGGACCGTGGCGAGATAGTGGTTGTCGCGGGTTTTCAGGGCGTGGATGGGAGCGGCAGCATTACCACCCTGGGTCGCGGTGGATCGGACACCACGGCGGTGGCACTCGCGGCGGCACTCAAGGCCGATGAATGCCAGATCTATACCGACGTCGATGGCGTGTATACGACCGATCCGCGGGTGGAACCTCTGGCGCGTCGCCTGGACCGCGTTACGTTCGAGGAAATGCTCGAAATGGCTAGCCTGGGGGCCAAGGTATTGCAGATCCGCTCAGTGGAATTTGCTGGCAAGTACCAAGTGCCACTGCGCGTTCTGTCGAGTTTTGTGGAAGGCCCTGGCACGCTTATCACCCTGGAGGAACACGGTTTGGAAGATCCGCTTATTTCCGGCGTCGCCTTCAACCGCGACGAAGCACAGATAACCGTGGCCGGTATTCCGGATCATCCGGGCGTTGCATTCAGCATTTTCGGTTCGATCGCAGCGCGCAATATCGAAGTCGACGTCATCGTGCAGAGCATCGGCCAGGATGGCCTGACCGGCCTGAGTTTTACCGTTCACCGCAACGACTATCCAGCAGCCATGGATGTGGTGCGCAAGACCGCGGCCGAACTTGGTGCGCGCGCCGTCAGCGGTGACGACAAAATGGCCAAGGTCTCGCTGGTCGGCGTCGGCATGCGGTCGCATGCCGGAGTGGCGGCCAGGATGTTCGAGGCCCTGGCAGCGGAGGGTGTCAACATCCGCATGATCTCGACCTCGGAGATAAAGATATCCGTGATCGTGGATGAGAAGTACACCGAACTGGCCGTGCGTACCTTGCACCAAGCTTTCGGGCTGGCCTCGCCGCCGGTTTGACAACGGGATCGTTTGTGTTGAAATGCCTATTGCAGCGGGGCTGGCTACGCCGACATAGACAGTAGGGTCAATGGACGATCCGTGACCGTTCGCAATAAATCATAGAGGGGGCAATATGCTTATTCTGACGCGCCGGGCTGGCGAAACATTGATGATCGGTGATGGTATTGAAATCACCGTGCTGGGTGCCAAGGGCAATCAGGTACGCCTGGGCGTCAAGGCGCCACGCGACGTGCCGGTGCACCGGGCCGAAATCTACCAGCGTATTCAGCAGGAAAGGGCTGGGAACGTGCCCGTTGCGGAAACCGTCGCCGAGAGCTGAATGCTTTGCGTGCAGGGCCGTAAACGGTTATCCTGCGCACCCTCTCGGAGAGATGGCCGAGCCGGTTGAAGGCGCTCCCCTGCTAAGGGAGTATGGGGTCAAAAGCTCCATCGAGGGTTCGAATCCCTCTCTCTCCGCCAAATCTTTCGAGTTGACGGTGGAGCGACCGGGTTCGAGCTGATTTGTTGTTTTTTACGCGCCCGTAGCTCAGCTGGATAGAGTACCTGGCTACGAACCAGGCGGTCGGGAGTTCGAATCTCTCCGGGCGCGCCATTCATCAATGACTTACGCTGTATAAAATATAGATACTGCGTCACCAATGGCCGGTTGTATCACTAAGACTAGCCTTTCCCTTTCAATCCCCAAGATTCATGTAGCCGGTTAGTACTTCCTGTGTACTGCGAACGGTCAGGGCTACTTTCTTGACATGCAGGGTGGCTCGATTAACCGTGAACGCGTGCGATAAATCATAGGATGGCAAGAAAGTAGACCTGGCCCTTAGCTTTGCTTTATCATCATGGCGGGCAA
>CAZZHF010000205.1:0-5460 GCA_964653545.1 uncultured Gammaproteobacteria bacterium
GCCGCGTCGCTGACCCTGGCCTCGCTGGCGCCCCGCCCGCTGCCGGCCGCCGACGCCGGCTTTTCCGTAAGCTGGGGGGGCGAACACTCGAAGCTGTCGGTGAATCCCCTGCTGGCCGCCGCCGGGCAAGGGGTAACCCTGCAAGTGCACGGTACGGTGACCGGCGGTTTCGAGCTCGACGCGGGCGCCGGTACGGTACAGCGCCTGGCACCCGGCAGGTGGCGCTGGGTGGCGCCTGGAAAAGCGGGTGCCTACACGCTCGAAATTCGTCGCCACGATGGCGCCAGCATGCGCTTCACGGCTCTGGTCACGCTGCCCCGGCAGGCGTTGCGCGGCGGGATGCTCAATGGCTACCTGATCGGCGACTACCCGAGCCATCCAGACGGCCAGAAGGCGTATGAGCCACCCGCGGGCTTTGTCGAGATCAACGACCGCACGGCGGATTTGCCGCTGACCCCGCGCCTGCGCCTCGGTCAGTTCGTCTGCAAGCAGGAGGCCAACGGCCCGCGCTACGTGGCCCTGCGCGAACGCCTGCCGCTGGCACTGGAAGCGGCGCTGGATCGTTTCGCCCGCGCCGGTATCGCCAGTAGCGGACTGACCGTGATGAGCGGCTACCGCACGCCGCATTACAACCGCCAACTCGGCGATACGCGTTTCAGCCGTCACCAGTGGGGCGACGCGGCGGATGTGTTTATCGACGAGGACGGCGACGATCGAATGGATGACCTGAACGGCGACGGCCGCCTCGATCAGGGCGATGCACAGCTGCTGTATCGCATCGTCGATGCGGCGCAGTCCGACCCGGAGTGGCAGCGCTTTACCGGTGGCCTGTCAGCCTACCCGCCAAACGCCTACCACGGGGCATTTTTGCACCTCGACACGCGTGGCTTCACGGCGCGCTGGTAGCGGCCAGCGCGCTGCTGGCACGTCCGAAATGCTCCTTCGCAAAGGCCACGCGCTCGGCTACGTCGGCGTCGGCGCGGCCAAGCGCGTCCACCGTGGCCAGGCGCGGCAGCAGGCCGGCCTGGTTGGCGATCTGCACGTTCAGACCAGGGCGGGCGTTCATCTCCAGCATCATTGGCCCGAACTGGCGGTCGAGCACGAAATCGACGCCCAGGTAACCCAGACCGCTGATGTCATAACAGCGCGCGGCCAGTTCCAGCAGCGTGTCCCACTGCGGCACTTGCACGCCCGTGATCGGGTTGCCGGTGTCGAGGTGCTCGTCGACCACCTCGTTGCGCCACACGCCACGGCCGGTGACGCCGGTGTTGATGTCGATGCCAGCGCCGATGGCGCCCTGGTGAAGGTTGGCCTTGCCGTCCGACATCGCGGTCGGCAGCCGCACCATGGCCATTACCGGATAGCCCCGGTAGACCACCGTGCGCAGATCCGGTACGCCCTGATGCGAGATCGGCTCGAACACCGGATCGACGCGCACCCGGTACTCGATCATCGCCGAGTCCGGCAGGCCGCCCAGGCTATATAAGCCCGACAGGGTGTTCGAGATGTGGTGTTCGAGTTCGTCCTGGGTCAACAGGGCTCCGCTGGCTTTACGGTAACGGTCCTTGCGCCGACCGACGATGACCAGCACACCGTTGCCGCCACTGCCGTTGACTGGTTTGACGACGAAGTCCTCGCGACCGTCCAGCAGCTTTGGCAGCTCCACCACTTGATGCTGGATGGCCAGCAACCCGTATAGCTCTGGCACCTGGATACCCGCTGCCTGCGCCAGCTCCTTGCTGCGAACCTTGTCGTCCACCAATGGGTACAGGCGGCGCGGGTTGACCTGCGAGATGAAATCGCCGTTGCGCTGGTTCATGCCGAGCACGCCGCTTGCCCGCAGTGCCCGTGCCTGGCGCCAGGGCAATCTCACGCCCCAAACGCCTTGAAGCGGCGTAGCTCGGTCAGCCGGTAACCGGTGTAGCGGCCGAGCATGAGTGTCATCGCCAGCACAATCAGCAGCAGCTCTGGGAACATGAACACCAAGTGCTGCAACTGCCGATCGGTCATCACCAGATAGGCCAGCGAGGCGGCAAGCAGGCTGCCGCCCGCCTGCTGCAAGGCCTCGCGCGGGCCGGATTCTTCCCAGCCGACCGACATGCGTTCGATGGTCATGGTCAGGATGACCATCGGGAACAGCGCGACCGAAAGCCCCGCGCCGATGCCCAGCTGATAGGTCAGAACACTCAGCACGGCCATCATCAACACCACCACGGTCAACACCGAGGCCAGGCGCGGGACCAGCAGTAGTTTCAGGCGCTCCATGAAGAAGCGCGCGCCCAGGCCCAGCCCGACGATACCCACGAACAGCAGAATGCCGTTCAGCAAACGGGTTTCGCGAAACGCCAGTGCGATCAGCACCGGCGCGAAGGTGCCAAAGGCCTTGATGCCGACCACGTTGCGCAGCAGCACGATAATCAACGCCCCCAGCGGCATGGTCAGCACCACTCGGTACACCATTTGCATCTGAATCGGCAGACTCAGCAGCGAGAACTGAAGCGCCATCGAGCCGCGTTCGGCGGCGCGCTGGTGGGCGGCGGCGAGGGCCTCGTAGGTGTTCTCGGCGGCCGAGAATTCGAGCCGCAGATTACGCACACCGTTGCTGTCGCGCAGAGGTGACCCACCGCGCGACCAAACCAGGAAGCTGTCAGGTCGACCGGGCGCCCCGGTGAGAGGATCGAACGACAGCCACCGCTCGCCGTTATGCACTTCGAGTTGCGTCAGCAGGGGCAGGTGGCGGCCTTCCTTGTGCAACATGAAACCGTAGACCGGCCGCGCCGCGATGCCGGCGACGGCGAGAATCTTGACCGCAACCTTGGCCCGTTGTTCGGCCGTCCGGTCGCCGCCGAGCAGCAGATCCATGTCGTTGTTGTCGCGGGCGCCCAGCCGATGCAGAGTCTCGACGGTGAAGGTGGCGATGTCAGCCGAGTGGGCGCGAACCTGATCTACCAGCGCCCCCACCACGGCGGTCTCGGTGTCGCTGAAGCGTGGCGGGTCCACTGCCGGCGGACGCGACCTGGACACGGTGTCGCCGCCACTTGGATAGACGACGGCCTGGTAGTACAGCTCCTGCTCGCCACGGGCGCGACGGATTGCCCACAAGGCCTCACGATCACCGTCGCGAACGGCGGTCGACAAGCCGTAGCCGCTGGAGACGAAGGTTTCATCGAGCAGCGTGAACCCCGGCGGGCGCAGCGGCACCGCCAAATGGACTTTGACCGGTCTGCCGGAGCGCGCGGTGAAACGTATTCGCGCTTCCACCGTCCACGCCTCGATGGCATTGTCGGCCTGGAGCGGCACGCCGAGCGCGCTCCATTTGTATAGAAACAGACCGCCACCAGCGGCCACTAGAGCCAAACATAAAATCAGCAGATTACGATTGCGCAGGACACTACTCTCCGTTTGGGCTGGCAGCGCAGCGCGGAGCGCGCTGGAAGGTACGGGCGGGGTCGACCACGGCCAATCCGGTCAGCGCCCGGCGGCCCAGCAGTAGCGGGTAGATGAAGCGACCGCGGTTGGTGAGATTGACATCCACGCTGCGCAACTCATCCCCCAGGCATATCTGCATGCGGATCATCGGGCGTCGGTCATACGGACCCTTGTGGCGCTTGATTCGAACGTAGCGCACGATCGGTTCCTCAAGCGGTGCCGATCGTTTGGACCCCGGCAGGTTGAGGCGAAAACGTACCCAGCGCTCGCCGTCGCGCTCGAACGGCTGCACATCCACTGCGTCGAGCGAGGAACTGCGGGCACCGGTGTCAAGTTTGGCTTTCAGCTTCAGTGCCTCGCCCCCCAGGTGCAGCTCCACGAACTCCACCCAGCCATACACGCCGCGTGCGCCCGCAGGCGCCGCCAGGCCGGCCAACAAGCACACAGACAACACAAGCGCGGCGATGGGGTTGCGCATAACAGGACGGCACGGAATGGCTGGCAGAAAGGCGGCACCAAGCCACCCGCTTAGCGAGACATTCTATCGCAGACCGTGTTGGCCGCTGGTTGTTCGGACCTTACCGCTAAAGAGACGCTGAAGTATTCAGTGTTACCCGCAGCGCAAGGATGCGGGTGCTGAGAAATCCAGGATGGATTTATTCAGCGCTTCCCTGAGAGACAGCCGCCGACGGACGCCGCCCCATTCAACGAAACGGGTTACCCGTCTGTAGCGCCACCAGGCGCTGGTGTAGGCCCGGATGCTCGCTGAGCACCCGGTACTCCAGCAACTTGAGCACTGTGCGCAGGTCACGCCACTCGTCGAGCAGTGGCTGTGGACCGGTGAGCAGTTGCCGCGCCTCGTGCAGGGCGTCGCGCAGGTAAGCCGGGGCCGGGCGCCGGTCAAGCTCGAGTTCGAGGGCATCCACGATGCGCTCGAACTCGGTCGCGTCCAGCCAGACGCCGAAGCAGACATCGCAGTACTCCACCGTCACCGCGGTGTGGCCATACTCCAGCGCGTGCAGGGCGCCGTCGCCGGCCGGGCAGCGACCACTGTGCGGCGCGTGGCGAAACTGCTCGGCGTCCGACCAAAGTTCCACGTCCAGCCAGGCGAGGTCCGGATCGGCGGCGTTGCGTGCCTCGCGAAGGGCATGCGCCTCGAACCACAGCCCGGCGCAGCGCGGGCAGCGCTGCACCGGCACTTGCTGTAACTGGCTGGGGTCGAGCGGC
Source organism: uncultured Gammaproteobacteria bacterium (assembly GCA_964653545.1). Classification (GTDB taxonomy): domain Bacteria; phylum Pseudomonadota; class Gammaproteobacteria; order Immundisolibacterales; family Immundisolibacteraceae; genus Immundisolibacter. The sequence continues at coordinate 4,657 of CAZZHF010000205.1, forward strand.
AGGGCGCAGCGCGGGCAATCGGCGGACATGGCATTAGCTTCCAGGCAGGATGGGATAACCGCGCCCAGCGTAATCGAAACCGTCGAGCTCGAAATGACGGCGCTCATACGGCGCGTGACGGTTCAGATAATAGGCGCGAATTTCGGCGATGCGCCCGCCGCGCAGGCGATACCACTCAGCGCCGCGCATCAGCTCGGGCTGACCGCCGGGCGGAGTCCAGCGCAGGGTCCACTCGATCACCGCTTCGGCGCCCTGCACCAGGCCGTGGTCCACGGTCCAATGTCCGGCGATCCGCGGTTGCATTCGCGCCCAGTACTCGGCCAGCGCTACCGCACCGCGCACCGGCGCATGGTGGGTGAAGTAATGCACCACATCGTCGCAGAGGGTGGCCAGCATGGCGGCCCGGTCGGCGGTGCTGCAGCCCGCGTAGTAGCGGCGGATGAGCTCAAGCGGCGCCTCGGCGACGCTCATCCGCGGGGTCCGGCCAGCAGCCAGATCACCAGCCCCAATACAGGAAGCAACAGGATCAGTACGATCCACGCCACTTTGGCGCCGGTAGTGGCGTTGCTCTGAAACACGTTGACGACCGCCCACACATCGGCGATCAGAACCAGCAATCCGATCAGGCCCCCGACTTCAATTCCCATCTCGGCAATCTCCTGTGAAACCGCTGCCGCGCAGGCGCCCTAAGGTAACCTTTCCGGGTGCGGCTGATGTAGATCCAAGCGCAGGAGGAGCCCGTCCAATGCATCCCAGCGAGGTCCTGTCGGAGACCGAGCGCGAAGCCCGCGACCGGGCGGCACT
>CAZZHF010000206.1:0-5442 GCA_964653545.1 uncultured Gammaproteobacteria bacterium
CAGCAGGGCCGCGCCCGCGGGGGGCCGTTTCTCGGTGACGCGCCAATCGCCGAACAGGTCACCTTCGATCAGGCGCAGACTGCCGTCCGGTTGCTCCACCGCGTGACGCGGACCCTGGGGTGTTCCAATGCGGGCGATGCGGGTCATGAACTCAGCTCCTGGTGTTCGGATACTGGCGCTGCGTAGCGACTGGCAGCAGGCCGGGAAATTATGCGTTGGAGACGGTTGTGGATTCGACCCCACGCGCCACGCGCAAGAGGTCGATCAGCTGTTGGCGCAGCGCCTGAACGCTGGCAGCCCGGGCGGCAAACGGCAGTCGCAGTGCCACGCCGTCGGCAAGCAGGTCGATGCCGTCGGGGTCGGCGCCCACCAGTGTCGCGTCGCGTGGCTCGCGTCCGAAATAATGGCGGCAGTAGGTCACGACGGCGTCGGGGTGGTCATCGTTCATGTGTTCCACAACGCCGGCCTCAGCGTCGGCCAGCGGGTTGGCAAGGTCTATTTCATTGGCCTCGATCCAGCCGATTTTGCCGAAGCCGCCGATGAAGCGCAGGCGCACCATACTCAGCGTGTAGAAGCTGAAATCGTGCGTGTTGTCATAGGCGCGGGCGGCCGGGAAGAAGCGGTAGTACCGCTCGGCGTCGGGGCCGGCCTCGGATGTTGTCAGGGCCCGGGCCTTGGCCAGCCAGGTCAGGCGGGTGCCGGCTTGCGGGTCGGCTGCATCTGCCGGGTCAAACACCGTCAGCGACACGTGTGGATCGGTGCTGATGTTGCGCGTGTGCTCGGCCAGTGTGCTGATGTAGATGACCGGATGGCCGGCGGCGCCCAGCACATAGGGCGTGACGGATCCGAACGGATAGCCGGGAACGCTTCGTGACTGGGTGCTCAGCACGCCATAGCGACAGCTGCGCAGGAACTCGCTGGCGGTGCGTGTGCGGGACACTAGAACTCCACGGGTTCGGGCAGGGCTGTCACGTCGACCTTGACGTCGATGGTATGGCTGTCACCGCCGCCATAGATGACGCCTTTGAGCGGCGCCACGTCGCTGTAATCGCGCCCCCAGGCGGTCGTGACATGGCGGCCAGCCGGTTGCAGGTTGTTGGTGGGATCCCAGTCCTGCCAGCCGGTACCGGGCAGGTAGACCTGTAACCAGGCATGAGAAGCATCGGCGCCTTCCAGTTTGGGCTGGCCGGGGGGTGGCTGGGTTTCAAGATAGCCGCTTACGTAGCGGGCTGCCAGCCCCAGGCTGCGCAGACAACCGATGGCCAGGTGCGCGAAATCCTGGCACACGCCGCGGCGCTGCTCCAGCACGTCGAGCACCGGCGTGGTGATGTCGGTCGCGGTCGGGTCGTAGGTGAAGTCCTGGTGGATGCGGGCCACCAGTTCCGCGACCGACTGGGTCAACGGCCGGCGGGCGGCGAAGCTGGGCGCGGCATAGTCGCGCAGCGGCGGCGCCGCCCTCACCAGGGGGGAGTCCAGGCAGAACTGAGCCGCGTCCCGTGTGTCCCAGTCGCCGGCCTGGGCCAGCCGCTGGGCGGCCTCCTGCCAGTCAACATCATCGGCAAGGTCCAGCTGCCAGCGCTGTACCAGGAGTCGTACTTCGCTGGTGGCGGTGATGGTGACCGCCTGATGCGAGTCGAGAATGGCGAAATAACTCGCCGTGTTGCCGAAGTAGTCCTGCCGGTCACGGTAGTCGCTGCACGGTGGGTCGATGTCAAGGCTGGCCGCGATCAGGGCCTGGCCGGCGAAGTTGCGCGGCAGCAGGTGTGCCTCGTTGTGGCTGCTGGCCACCGGCTCGACGTATTGGTAGCGCGTGGTATGGACGATGCGGTAGTTCACGATGGCTCGGCCGGAACCTGCAACAGCGAATGGGGTACCAACGGTGGCTGGAAATGCGCGATCGCAATGGCATCGGAAAGCTCCCGCAGCAGGTATTCACCGCGACCCAGGAACTGGTCCAGGGCCGGTCGGTCGAGTCCGGTCGCGATGTCCAGCTCCGCCAAATCCAGCAGGCGCAGCCGGCTGGCCGCGTCCAGCGCGAGCCTTCCGCTGGCGTCCAGCTGCGCGTTATCGACGGGGCGCGGCAACGCCGCCAGATGTTGTTCGATTCCCTGCATCTGACACATCATGCCGCGCGGCTGACGGGGATCGAGCAGCAGCAGCTCCAGCGCCACCCGCAGTTGCGGCTGGTTCTGGTGGTAACGGCGGTAGGCCGGCAGACAGTCACAGAAACCAAGCGCTGCTTCGACGAACGGTGCCGCGGACATCGGGGGCGCCGCAAGGCACAGCAGACCGCGCAGAGCCAGGCTGAGGCTCTGCCCGCGTTCGATGCACCGACCAAGCTCCAGGAAGTGCCAGCCGGCATCCTGCTCCGTGGACGCGTTCAGGGCGCCGGAAACCGCCAGCAGGCCATGCATCACCTGCTGCGTGACCTGGGTGGTGTACTCGGGAGTGGCCCGGTCCGCGCGCAGGCTGGCAAGCGGCGTTGGCAAATCTGCCAGCAGATGCAGCGCATCCTCTGGCAGACGCTCGCGCACGGCCTCGGCGGCCTGCGCCAGTGCCTGCAGGTCGAAGGCCACGCTGCCGGCGTGGCTACGATCGGCAAGCAGGGTCGTCAGCAGGCCGGGGAGGGCTGTGCCGTCTGCTTCCTGGTGGACCAAATCCGGGTGGTTGGCGGTCATGCGGGTCAGGGTTTGCACCAGCAGGTGCAGCCTGTCCCCCACGCCCGGTTCGGGCGTCGCATCGTTATCGGCGAGCTGTCCCAGCGTCAGGCGCAGCAGCCGAAGGCTGGCGCCGGCACGTTCCAGATAGCGACCTACCCAGAACAGGTTCTCCGCCGCACGCCGCGGCAGACCGCCATGCGCGGCACCGATCGGCGGCGTGGCTGGCACGTACAGCGCTTCGGTTTCCGGCTCGCTGGCCAACACCCAAACATCCTTGCCCATGGCGCCGGCCTGGTTGCTGATGAATAGCGTGTCAGCCTGCGGAGCGACGCGGGCGAAGCCGCCCGGCAGCACCCGGTAGCCGTCGTTGCCGGCGGTCAAAAAGGCGCGCAACAGGACCGGTCGCATGCCCAGTGACTTGCCGCCGAACGACGGCGTCGGGATCGGTGCCACGGCTGCCTGCGCCGCGAACTGGGCCGGCCGGGCCAGCAGGCGCTCGCGCCAGACCGCCAGCTCCTTGGGTTTCAGATTGGCACCGAACACGGACCGTTCGCCGGGTCGCCGCTGCAGGCGTTTGATGACCAGCTGCGGCAGATGGGCGAGGACGTGATCCAGCTGCCGTGGGTCACCGCACCAAAAACTTTCCACGCTTGGGAGGCGCAGGTCCTCGCCCAGAAAATGCCGCGCCAGCGACGGCAGGTAGGCGCCGAGCGCGGGATTTTCCAACACCCCGCTGCCCAGTGGGTTGACCACGCTGACCTGGCGGCGGCGTGCCGCCTCCACCAGGCCGGGTACGCCCAGGAATGAGTCAGCGCGCAGCTCCAGCGGATCGCACCAGGCGTCGTCGACCCGGCGCCACAGCACGTCTATGGGCGTCAGGCCGCCCAAAGCCCGCAGGTACAGCCGGCCACCGCGCATGACCAGGTCCGAGCCTTCCACCAGCTCCAGGCCAAGTTGTTCGGCCAGCAGCGCTTGTTCGTAATAGGTTTCATTGCGTACACCCGGCGTGAGTAGCGCCAGCGCCGGGTCGTCGCGGGCCGCCGGCGGCGCGGAAGCAACCAGGTTGCCGCGCAGTGCGCGCAGGAACGGTTCCTGGCGGTGTACCTGTGCGTCACGGTACAGGCTGGGCAGCACACGTGCGGTGACGCGGCGGTTTTCCAATGCATAGCCGATGCCCGACGGTGACTGGGTGCGGTCTGCCATCACCCAGGTTTGCCCCGCGTCATCGCGCACCAGATCGGCGGCGTACAGCGGCAGCTGATGTGCGGCGGGCAGGCGAATGTCCTGACAGGCACGCAGGAAACCGCCGTGACCGAACACCAGCGCCGGTGGCAGCAGGCCACGGCGCAGTAGGTCGCGTGGGCCGTACAGGTCGGTCAGGATCAGGTTCAGCAGTTCCGCGCGCTGCACCAGACCGGCCTCGATAACGGCCCAATCCTCGCTGCCGACCAGCAGCGGAACCACATCCAGCGGCCAGGGTTGACGCACGCCGTTGGCGGCGCCGTAGACGTTATAGGTAACGCCTGTTTCGTGCAGCAGGCGGCGCGCTTCCTGGGCACGGCCGGTGAGCGCCGCGGGTCCGAGTTCGCGCAGGGTGCGCGTCAGGCGTTGCCAGTGCGGATGCCGGTCGTCGTCCAGGGACAGGCCGTCCCAGCTGGAGTACGCACCAATGGCGTCGCTGTGTTGGCTATGCATGCCAGGGGTCACGGATGCAGCGGATGTCGTCAGCTCGGCTGCCAGCGCAGATCCAGCGTGTGCGGGTACTCGGCGTTGACCGGTTCGGAAGGCGGCAGCGCGCCGCCGCCCGGAGTATGTCCGTGATTCCAAAAACGCATGATGCGGCGGCCCTCGGCCTCATAGGCATTGACCGGGAAGGCCTGGTAGTTCCGACCGCCCGGGTGGGCCACATGGTAGGTGCAGGCACCCACCGCGCGGCTATTCCATGTGTCGATGATATCGAACACCAGCGGCGCGTGAGAGCCAATGGTCGGATGCAGCGCCGAGGGCGGGCTCCAGGCCCGGTAGCGCACGCCGGCCACCTGCTCGCCGTGGGTGCCGGTCGGGCGCAGCGGAACCTGCCGGCCGTTGCAGCTAACAACGTAACGCCCGTCGGTGGCGCCGCTCAGGCGCACCTGCAGGCGCTCGACCGACGAATCGACATAGCGGGCCGTGCCACCGGCCGTGGCTTCCTCGCCCATCACGTGCCAGGGTTCGAGCGCGGCGCGCACTTCGAGCGTCAGGTCGCCCACTTGCACCGATCCGTAGCGCGGGAAGCGGAACTCGACGAACGGGTCCAACCAGTCGTCCTGAAACGGATAACCGGCCTCGCGCAGCTCGGCCAGCACGGCGCGCATGTCGGCAGTGACGTAATGCGGCAGCATGAAGCGGTCGTGCAGGCCGCTGCCCCAGCGCACCAGCGGCTGGCGGTAGGGCGTGCGCCAGAAGCGGGCCACCAGCGCGCGCAGCAGTAGGGCCTGGAACAGCGACATCTGGGCGTGCGGTGGCATCTCAAAGGCGCGCAGCTCCACCAGCCCCAGACGCCCGCTGGTGCTGCCGGGCGCATACAGCTTGTCGATGCAGAACTCGGCCCGGTGCGTGTTACCGGTCAGGTCCACCAGCAGGTTGCGCAGCAGGCGGTCCACCAGCCACGGCGCCTTGGCCTCGCCGGCCGGCATCTGCTGGAAGGCGATATCGAGCTCGTACAGGCTCTCGTGGCGGGCTTCGTCCACCCGCGGCGCCTGGCTGGTCGGGCCGATGAACAGCCCCGAGAACAGGAACGACA
>CAZZHF010000207.1:0-5442 GCA_964653545.1 uncultured Gammaproteobacteria bacterium
TGCGGCGCGTCTCCATCCGCGATATACGAAACATGGTCCAGCCCGGCCTCGTCGCTGGGGTGCGCGGCGATGCCGGCCGCGGCCAGCAGCGCGATCGCGCGCGCCGCCGGCGCCGGCGCACCGGGCGGGCCGTTCTGCAGCTCGTACAGCGCGGGCGGAAAGCCGCCGAAGTCGTGCACCGCGTGGTGCTGGGCGCTGCCCAGCACCAGCGGCAGGCGCGCGGCGGTGTGCGGCGAGACCACCACGATGGCCTTGGGCCGGCCGAAGCGCGCGTCGATCGCCCGGCCCAGGCGCTGGAAGAACGGGCCGGTGCGGCCCGGCTCCAGCGCCAGCATCGGCGAGCCGTGCGAGACGAACAGGGCGGGCAGGGGAGTGGCAGGTGCGGTGGTGCTCATGCCTGCCATTGCATCACCGCCGCGGCGGGGCGGGGTTCAGCGGGTTTGCATGCAGCGTTCGGTGGGGGTGAGGGAGGGGCTTTCACGCAGGCTCGGCGGGGCTCGGTCGCGCGCCGTCGACCGAGCGAGCGGGCGGCCGTTACCTGCGTTCTTGGTCAATCCGCAAGACAGCTTCTCACCCCTTGGGCCGCGTACTCGGTGTGCTGGGCCGGCAGTCCGTCGATGAACGGCCGGTTGGGTGCAATGCGGACTGGCGCTTCCGACCCGGAACCGACTTCCACGGTCCCGACTCTTTCGCCCCGAAGCTGGCGGTCGCATGCACACACACTCCAGGAGGTAGCTCCGCCGGTGCTGCCGTCATCGGCAGGCAGTAGCTCGGTGTCTGTGGGCCCCCTTCGAGCCCGTGGTCTACGTAGGCACGGTTGACTGCCGTGCCCGCAGGTGGTCGGGATACCAACTGGTGAAGCGCAACGCCGCCATCAGCGCCGCGACTGTGATCGCGATGCCCACCGCGAGCGGCATCTCCGGCTGAAGCAGCATCACCAGATCGGCCGCGATGATGACGACGAAGGCCAGCGCCCAGGCACCGCTGATGACCATATTCATGCGCAGGAAGCGCGGCAGCGCCCACACCTCCCGCGGCGCATGCTGGCGCGCATACGGCAGGGTAAATGGGCGGCGCAACAGCAGCGACAGCAGGACGATCGCGAGCAGGCCACTGTCGACGACCAGGCGCACCTGCAGCACAGACCAGCTCGCGCTGGTGGCTGCGGCCAACGCCGCCAGGCCGGCGAACAGTGCCAGCGTGCCCAGCTCCAGCAGCTTCAGCTCGCCGGCGCGCACGTCGCGCAGCACGAGAAGGCCCGATGCCGCAGCGGCGGCGACGAGGCCGCTGGATACACCGAGCACATGCTCCAGCGCGGCGAACAGCAGGAATGGCGAGAAGCCCAGCAGCAAGTTCATCTTTGTTCCCCTCAATGCGTTGGGTGGTGAGTGGTGCACTTCAGGCGGCAGCGAATACCTCATCGAGCCAGGCGCAGCACTCCTGAACCAGGCGCAGCCGGTTGTTGACCTGGCAGTGGCCGTCGGCCCCGCTGGCGGCGTCGAGAAGCACGTAGGCCTTGCGCTCAGAGCGGATCTCGCGGTGCCACGCCTCAGCCTGCCGCGCGAAGACCCGAGAGTCGCCGGCACCGACGATCGACAGGAAGGGTACGGTCACGCGCTTGGGGTCAGCCTGCATCGCCGCCGAGCAGGCGACGAACTCCTGCGGCGTGCGCGCGCCGGCCTTCCACATGGAGACCTCGCGGCTGCGCTGTGCGGCCTGCGTGGGCGGCACGGCATTGCCTGCCATCGCTTTGGCAGTTGCCTCCTCGACGGTCAGGCGGAAGAGCTGGCCCGGGTTCGGGAAGGGCGTGCTGGCGATCACGGTCGCAAGGCGGGTCTCGTGGCCGGCAGCGCGGGTGACGAAGTAGCCGCCCAGGCTGATGCCCATCAGCGCGAGACGGCCGGGCCGGGCGCCGAAGCGGGCGATCAACTGGTCGATCACCGCCGAGATCGGCTTCTCGGCTTCCACTTCCCAATGCAGCCCTTCGGCCTGGGTGATGCCCTGGCCGGGCAGGTCGACCATCGCGACCGAGTAGCCACGGCCGAGCAGGTTGCGGCCGGTGCCGAGGAAGAGGTCTTCGAAGCAGGTGTCGGCGCCGCCGATGATCAACAGCACCGGCGCGTCCGGGTTGACGTTCTGGAAGTACGCGCCCGGCAGCTGCTTGCCGGCATAGGGCGTCGAGAAGAAGGTGACCGGCAGCTCGAGTTCGTCCATAGCGGCGACGAAGGCCTGCTTGTGGCGCGCATAGAGCTTGCGGAAGGTCTCACTGGCACCGGCGAACTGCCAGGCCGAGCGGAAGCTGGCGAAGGCCTTCAGGCGCGTCTCGCCGGCGATGCGGCGGTGGCCGCGCGCCAGCCACGAGTCGGCCAATGCCTCCTGCGCCTCGCCGTAGGCGCCGAACGAACGGACCCAGCTGTCGGCGTCGCCGTCGACGATGGTCGACGCTACGTGGAAGGCCTGGCCGATGTCGAGCCCGCCCGTGGGGCCGAAGCTGAGCGCGGACATGAAGAACAGGTCCATGTCGGCGTCGTCGAAGCAGTACTTGCGGCCCAGGCGCTGGTCGGGACGTTGGGTGGTGTTGTCGGTGGCGGTGTTCATCAGGGTCTCCAGGGTTGTGGGGTGTCGATGAACGAAATAATATGAGCACTACTCATGTTTTAAAACTCGCATTCCATGGCACGCGCCGCAGCGAAAAACTCCTTTGAAAATCAACTGGTTAGCCGACGCGAACCACGCCAGGCCCGGGCCCTGTACAAGGTCGGGCTCATGTTGGAGGCGGCGATGCTGCTGATCGACGAGGGCGGCGTCGAGAAGCTGACGACTAATGCAGTGGCGAAGAAGGCCGGCGTCAGCATCGGCACGCTGTACCAGTATTTCAGCGACAAGCAGGCGCTGCTGGACGCGCTGGTGCGCCGCCACCTGGAGACGCTGGCGGTGCGAGTGAAGGCGAGCCTCGCGGAGGCTGCGCCGAGCGAGGCCGGCGGCCGCATCCGGATGCTCGTGCAGTCGGTGCTGGCGAGCTACGCCGGGCGGCGGCGCGTGCACCGGCGGCTGATGGAGCACGCACTGTCGGTGCGGCGCCCTGGCGCGGGGTTGATGCCCTTTTACGCTCAGCTGGTGCAGCAGCTTGCGCGCGACGGCGTCCGCGCGGCGGATGGCACGACGGCCCCTGTCACCGAGGCCCAGGCCTTCGTGATGACCCATGCCATCGCCGGCGTGCTGCGCGCGCTCGCCGCAAGCGAGAGCCACCCGCCGCCGGCGCAGGAGGTGGAGGACGCATTGGTGCGGCTGGTGCTCGGCTTCGTCGGACCGTCGTCGGTACCAAGACGCACGCCTGAGCCGTCAGCCCCGGATGCGTGAAGACAGTGCGTTGTCGCTGCGGCAGAAGAGCGGCGCAGCTGATCACCAGCTCGCTCGAAAGCTGCCCTTCGTCGGTGACTGCTCCTGGCCGCGAGTGCCAGTTCGCGGTCTCACTTGAAAGCGGCCTTTCCGGCTGAAGTGCCAGCGCAGCCGCCGTCGCGCGGCCGGTCCTGGTTCGCTCGAAGGCTGTTCGCCGTCGCAGCGCCCGTCGATCAGATCTCTGTCTGTCCCGAGATCTCCAAAGCGTTATCCACCTCGCTGCCCGGCAATCGCACGCTAGCCCTCAGAGATCGACACCGATCTCTGCAACCGCCAGCTCACGACCATTCACCATCTCCTTGGCCAAGGCGCTCGGCGATGCGACGGGCAGTCGATGGATCAGCAAGCGCTCGCCGTGGGGAGTCGCCTCCAGGAGCTGGAAGCGGCGCGGCGCATGTTTGCTGAACGGAATCGCCGCGGTGGAGCGCAGGATCACGGTGTCGGTCGGGCCCGACCCCCGCGTGGGGGTGGCCGACTCGAAATCGACCTGGCCGTCCGCGTCGCGGATGAAGAGGGCGCGACCCGCAGCGCCGCGCACCGAATACGTCCAGACCACCGCGCGGGCATCGAAGGCGATGTACCAGGCCGTCCCCGGTGGGTCGGCCGACGACCACCGGATGCGCAGGTAGCCGACGAGTGCAGGCGGGGAGTGCTGCGTGGTCGAGCGCAGCAGAGGCAGCGCGTCCCTTGCGGCCCGATCGGCCGCGGAGACGGTCGCGCCCGCGTGCAGCCGGCGGGCGCTTTCGCTGTTGCCGTCGGCGGCCGGGGCCGTGGTGCTGTCGAACCACAGCGTGGCGTCCCCGTCCGCGCAGTCGATGTCGGTGTACGCGAAGAACGCGGGGTCCGTCGCCGTGAGTTGAAACACCAGGTCGATTGCGGTGTCGCCGCCCAAGCCCTCGGACGCAAAGGCGGACAACCCCTGGTGCTCAGCGCGGTAAATCATTCCCAGCTCTGAAAGCCGTGCCGGAGACGGCTCCACCAGTTGCCACGCGACAGGCACGGAGGCCCCCACCTCATCGAAGCCGGCGTGACGCACTTCGATGGAGAAGACCTTTTGCCAACGCTGCGGCACATGAGCGGTCACGTTGACCTCGACGTCTGGACGATGGCGCATTGTGGGGGAGGCCGGCGCGGCCGTCCCCGCGCACCGTCAAGCCTCCACAAGCCCCGGCACCGCCGCTCGGCCCAAGGCCCTGCAGAGCTTGCCCCACGCCCCATCGTCCAGCAGCGCGCGCGCCGAGTCCAGCACCGGCTCGCGGGCCGCGGGCGGCAGGCCGGCGATCAGTTGTGCGCGCTCGGTGGGGTTGAGCGCCGGGATCAGCCAGCGCAGCCACAGGCTCATCTCCTGCGGGCCGATGCCGGCCAGGATGCGGTGCTCGATCGCCTGCAGTTCGGCATCGCTGTAGCCGGCCCACAGCGCCTGGTTGTGGCGGGTCTCCTCCACGTCCATGTGCTCGAAGTTCTCGGCCACGAAGGCGGCCAGTTGGCGGTACAGCCGGTGTGCCGCCGCGGCCTCGGGCGCGGCGCGCAGCGCGGCGGCGTGCGCGCGCAGCGTGGCGATGCTGTCGAGGTGCTCGCGGTGTTCACCGGCGATGCGCTGGCTGGCGCCGGCCTGCCGCGCCTCTAGGGCCGGGTGGATACAGTCGTTCTCGTGCTGCAGGTGGCTGCTCGCGGCGTCCAGCAGCGTGTCGAGCTGGTCCAGGCCGGCCGCCAGGTCCTGCGGGTCGTGCAGGTCCAGCCGGCCCAGGCGCTGCAGCGTGTCGGTCATGAACAGGCGCAGCGCCTTGTGGATGGGTGCGTAGATGTCGAAACGGGGTGGGGTGGTGCGCATGATGGGGGTCCGTCAGAAGAAGGAATGAAGGAAGGAGCCGCCAGTGTTGCGAGCCACCGCCGCGCCGGCATCGCTCCGAAGAGCCATGGCGCCATCGCCGCACGCGGATGGCTCTTCGCGCCGCGGCGGCGTGCCGGCTTCCTAGAATCGGGCAGCCCTCCGCGCTGTTGCGGTGGCCGCTGCCGCCGCCGCCGTCGCTGCTGTCCATGGAC
>CAZZHF010000208.1:0-5408 GCA_964653545.1 uncultured Gammaproteobacteria bacterium
GGCACACGCGCGCGACTCCGGGTGTGTACACCATCGATAGCTGATCCCGGGTACGCACCGGCGTTTTGCTGCTGACCTCGATCTTGCCGCCCAGGTGCAGCAGGAACGTACGGTCCGACCAACTCTGCACCTCGACCCCCGGCACCGCATGCAAGGCTGCCACGATGCGCTCGGCATGCGTCTCGTCGCGGCTGTCGATGCTGACATCGCGCACCGTGTGCTCGGCATCGGCGCGCACGATATCGATGGCGCCAACGTCACCGCCCTGATCACCGACCGCTTTGAGCGCTTCCGCCAGCACGCCAGGCCGGCTTTGCAGATACAGACGCACGGTAATGGAGTTATTTGGGTTCATCGAGCAGGGCTCCGCGCGGCACGAGGTCAGATCATGGCCGCCGGGGCGGTGGATGCAATCAGGGCCGCGATGGCCTGCGGTTGGCGCAGGACTCGGGCCTCTTCCACCACCGGCTGGGTCAGGTGCGGTGCCAGCAGCGCGATAAAGTTGTAGACGTAGCCACGCAAGTGGCGGTCCGGAGCAAACGCCACGTGGACGCGGCCCTGTGGCAGCAGGGTGCCGACGTCGCGCGCCACCAGGCCGGCATCCTGCGCAGGATCGAAGGCGTCCGCCGCCATCAGGCCCAGGCCGAGTCCTTCCCGCACATAGCGCTTGAGTACCGACGTATCGATCGCCGTCAGCGCCAACTGCGGGCTTAATCCCACAGCTCGAAAACAGTCCTCCAGCGCCGAATGCCCGTTGAAGGCAAAACTGTAGGTCACCAGCGGATGCTCCGCGATTGTCGCCAGTGTCAGCGGCGCGCCCTGTGCCAGGGGATGGTCGGCCGGGCAGATCACTGCGTAGCGCCAGGTAGACACCGGCAGCAACACCAGACGCGGGTACAGCGTGACCTCGTCCGTGGTAATCACCAGATCCACGTCGTCCTGACCGGCCAGGTCCGCCAGTTGTTGAGGCGTTCCCTGAAACAGATTCAGACGCACTCGCGGGTAACGCTGATGAAATTCCCTCAACACCGGCGGCAGCACGAAGCGGGCCTGCGTGTGGGTGGTAGCGATGCCCAGCTCACCATGATCCGGGGTGGCGAAGTCCCCGGTCAGGCGGCGGATGTTCTGGCTGTGCCCAAGGATTGCCTCGGCCTCGCCGAGCACCGCCTTGCCCGCCGCGGTCAGCCCGATAAACTGCTTGCCACGGCGCTGGAACAAATCGACCCCCAGTTCCTGCTCCAGCAGGCGAATCTGCTTGCTGACGCCCGGCTGCGAGGTGAACAGATGCGCCGCCGCGGCCGACACCCTCATATCCCGACGTACGATCTCGACCAGGTAACGCAATTGTTGCAGCTTCACGGCCGGCGACCTCGCAGGCAATGGGTCATGGGCGGCCACCCGCGCCTGACCCGACAATGGTCCCGCAGGGCAATGGCCGCGTGCCAGCGTGCACCGCTACTCGACGGTGACCGACTTGGCAAGGTTGCGTGGCTGGTCGACGTCGGTGCCGCGGATCAGTGCCACGTGGTAGGCGAGCAGTTGCAGCGGCACCGTGTAAAGCACGGGTGCCAGGTGCTGAATGCCGTCGGTCGGGATTTCGACCAGTGCAATGTCGGTGCCGTCGAAACCGGCCTTGGCATCGGCAAACACCAGCAGGCGCCCACCGCGGGCGCGGACTTCCTCCATGTTTGACCTGAGTTTTTCAAGCAACGGGTCACTTGGCGCCACGGCAATGACTGGCATGTCGGCATCCACCAGCGCCAGGGGGCCGTGCTTGAGCTCCCCGGCGGCGTACGCTTCAGCATGGATGTAGGATATCTCCTTCAGCTTCAGGGCTCCCTCCTGCGCGACCGGGTAATGCATGCCGCGGCCCAGAAACAGGGCGTGATGCTTGTCGGAGAATTCCCCTGCAAGGCTGGCGATGGTGTCGTCCAGCGCCAGAACTTCCTGGACTGCCGCCGGCAGGCGTCGCAATTCGTCGACCAGCGCCGTCTCCGTGGTCGCATCCAGGCGATGCCGACGACCGAGCGCCAGCACCAGCAGCATCAACGAGACCAGCTGGGTGGTGAAGGCCTTGGTGGAGGCGACACCGATCTCCGGTCCGGCGTGGGTCATGAGCTTCAGATCGGCCTCGCGGGTTAGCGAGCTTTCCGGCACATTACAAATGGCGAACGTGTGCGCAAAACCGCGGCGCCGGGCCTCACGCAGGGCCTCCAGCGTATCCGCCGTCTCTCCGGACTGCGAGATTGCCACCAGCAGGGCATCAGCCGGCACCACGCTGTCGCGGTAGCGGAACTCGGACGCGATCTCCACCTGGCAAGGCACACCAGCCAGCGCCTCGAACCAATAACGGGCGACGCAGCCAGCGTGGTAGCTGGTGCCGCAGGCGACAATGCGCACCTCGCGCACGCGATCCAGTACCGCGCCTGCGTCGATGCCGAACGCCGCTTCCAGGACCCGTGTCTCGCCGAGGCGGCCGTCCAGCGTATCGGCAATCGCCTGCGGCTGTTCGAAGATTTCCTTCTGCATGTAATGCCGGTAGGTCCCGCGCTCGGTGGCGGCGGCGGTCAGGCTGCTGCGTCGCAAAGGCCGCTCTACTGGCCGACTGCTCGCATCCAGCACGCGCACCGTGCCGATGCGCACCTCGGCCACGTCGCCGTCGTGCAGGAACAGCATGTCCTGGGTGAAAGGCACCAGCGCAGCCGCATCCGACGCCAGATACGCGGCGTCTGGCGCCAGGCCCACGACCAGCGGGCTGCCACGGCGCGCAGCGATCAGCCGCTCGGGATCAGTCCCGGCCAGCACGCCGATGGCAAACGCGCCGTGCAAGTCGGTCGACGCCGCCCGCACCGCGTCCAGCAGGTCCAGGCCACGGTCCAGATGCAGGCAAATCTGGTGGCCGATCACCTCGGTGTCGGTCTGCGAACTGAATTCAAAACCGGCAGCGCGCTGCGCTTCGCGAAGCTGATGGTGATTCTCGATGATGCCGTTATGCACCACGGCCAGTTGGCCGCGTGAGATGTGCGGGTGGGCGTTGGCCTCACTGGGGGCACCGTGCGTGGCCCACCGCGTATGGCCAATGCCGGCGTAAGCACTGACCGGCTGGGCCGCCAGGCGCCGGCTCAGTTCGATCACCTTGCCGACCGCACGTACCCGGTGCAGGCTGCCGTCGGATTGGTGCACGGCGATGCCAGCCGAGTCGTAGCCGCGGTATTCCAGGCGCCGCAGACCCTCAAGCAGGTCGGGCACGATGTCGTGCCGGCCCAGCCCACAGACAATGCCGCACATCAGATCTACCCGGGACGCTTTTTGCGGGGTCGTTGCCAACCGCGCACAGTTTTTTGCGGCCCCCGTGTCACCGTCAGGGCACCCGCCGGAGCCTCGCGGCTGATCACCGAACCGGCGCCGATGGTGGCGCCCTCGCCAACGCTGACCGGTGCCACCAGGGAGGCGTTGGAGCCGATAAAGGCGTCGTCTCCAACCTGCGTGCGATGCTTGTTGGCACCGTCGTAGTTGCAGGTGATGGTGCCAGCGCCAATATTGACCCGCGCGCCGATGTCGGCATCGCCGAGGTAGCTCAGGTGATTGGCCTTGGCGCCTTGCGCGAGCTGGCTGTTCTTCACTTCAACGAAGTTGCCCACGTGAACGTCCGCGGCCAGCACGGTGCCCGGCCGCAGACGCGCGTACGGACCCACTATTGCTCCTGGCCCGATGCGCGCGCCGTCAACGTGGCTGTAGGGAAGAATCTGCGCCCCGGCTTGAACCACGGCGTTGCGCAAGATGCAGTGGGCACCGATGCGCACGCCGTCAGCGAGCTCAACGGAGCCGTCCAGAATGACGTTGATGTCGATCTCGACGTCCTGGCCGGTGCTCACCTCGCCACGCACGTCCAGCCGCGCCGGGTCGCGCAGCGTTACCCCGGCCTCCAGCAGGCGCTCGGCCTGCCGGCGCTGGAACTCGCGCTCGCACCGCGCCAGCTGTGAGCGGTCGTTGATGCCCATGATCTCCGCCTCGCTGGCAGCCGGCACACCCAATACAGGCACGCCATCGGCCACCGCCATGGCCACGATATCGGTGAGATACAGCTCGCCTTGAGCGTTTCCGGCATGCAGCCGACCCAGCCACCCGGCCAGACGCGGGCCCGGGATCAGTAGCGTACCGGTATTGACCTCGCGCACGGCGCGTTGCTCGGCGTTGGCGTCACGCTGTTCGATAATCGCCTGTACCGCTCCGGCGCTGTCGCGCAGGATACGACCGTAACCGGTCGGGTCGTCGACTAAGGCGGTAAGAATGGCCAGCGACTCAACCGGCGTGTCCAGCAGGGCGTGTAGCGTGCTTTCCCGCAGCAGCGGCACGTCACCGCACAGGATGAGCACCCGGCCGACCGGCTCGAGAAGCGGCAGCGCCGCCGCCACGGCGTCGCCTGTGCCGCGTTGCGCAACCTGGTGGGACCAGTGGCACTGGACATCAGCCAGTGCCGCTTGCAGCTGCTCGCCACCATGGCCGTACACCAGCACCGGACGCGCTTTGCTACCCACATGGGTCAAAAGGGAGGTGGCTGTCGCAAGTGCCTGCCCGATCAGCGGACGCCCTCCGATCGGGTGCAGCACCTTGGGAAGCGCCGAGCGCATGCGCTTGCCCTGACCGGCGGCGAGGATAACGACCTGTAGCGGGGTGTCGCTCATGGCGCTGACCGAGTCAGTACGCCGGCGGCGACCGCATCATCCGCCGCTGCGGCGGCGCAGACGCTGGATGGTTTGCAGCTGAGCCATGGTTTCAGCCAATTCCGCCTGCGCGGTGGCGTACTCGAAGTCACCCTGACGATCCTGCAGCAGGCCCTCGATGCGCTGCTTGGCTTCCAAGGCTGCCGCTTCGTCCAGGTCGTGCGCCCGCAGCGCGGTATCGGCCAGCACCGTGACGCTGTGTGGCTGCACCTCAAGGATGCCGCCGGCGACAAAAACCAGCTCATCGCCACTGCCATCGGCAAGCTCAATGCGCACCGCACCGGGCTTGATGCGGGTAATCAGCGGCGTGTGACGGGGCAGGATGCCAAGTTCGCCATCCTCGCCGGGCAGAGCAACGAATTTGGCCTCGCCCGAGAAAATGCTGGCTTCAGCCGAGACAACGTCAACCTGGATAGTCGCCATGCCGGCTCCTTATTGAATTGTCTTGGCCTTCTCGAAGGCCTCGTCGATGGTACCCACCATGTAGAAAGCCTGCTCGGGCAGGTGGTCACACTCGCCGGCCACGATCATCTTGAAGCCGCGAATGGTGTCCTTTAGCGACACATACTTGCCCGGCGCACCGGTGAATACTTCCGCGACATGAAAGGGCTGCGACAGGAAGCGCTGGATCTTGCGCGCTCGCGCCACCGCCAGCTTGTCCTCGGGCGACAACTCATCCATGCC
>CAZZHF010000209.1:0-5393 GCA_964653545.1 uncultured Gammaproteobacteria bacterium
CGCTTGGGCGGTATCACGCGCCCCCCCGGCAGCCCGCCGAAATAGCGCCGGGCGAGCGAGAACACCCGCGGCGGGTCGACATCGCCCACCACCACCAGCGTGGCGTTGCTGGGCTGGTACCAGCGCTGATACCAGTCCTTGAGGTCGCTGACGGTCAGCGTGGCGAGGTCGTCTTCCCAGCCGATCACCGGGTTACGGTAGGGGTGCGCAAGATACGCGGTGGCGTTGAACTGTTCGTACAGTAGCGACTGCGGCTGGTCGTCGGTGCGCAGGCGGCGTTCTTCCTTGACCACTTCCAGTTCCTTGGCGAACTCGCCGGCATCCAGGCGCAGGTTGCGCATGCGGTCGGCTTCCAGGCGCATGCTCACTTCGAGCCGGTCGGCCGCCAGGGTCTGGAAATAGGCCGTGTAGTCGCTGCCGGTAAAGGCGTTTTCCTCGCCGCCGTTCTCGGCAATGATGCGCGAGAATTCGTTCGGTCCCAGCCGGGCGGTGCCCTTGAACATCATGTGTTCGAGTACGTGCGAGGCGCCCGTCAGGCCGCCGGGCTCGTAACTGCTGCCAACCTTGTACCAGACCTGCGTGACCACCACGGGAGCGCGATGGTCCTCGCGCACGATGACCTTCAGGCCGTTGCTGAGAGTCTGTTCAAGCGTGGCCGCATGCAGCGGCGCGCCCGTCAGCAGCAGCAGCGCACAAAGAATCCGTTTCACCAGGGAAGGCTCCTTTTCTCGAGGGGGCACGGCGGCCGGCTACCGCGTGGGTGTTAGCATAACTGGCATAGGCCGATGCGGCCTTATGACACTGTGCCGCTTGTTTGGTTCTGATCTTCCACCAATGACCGAAATTTCACGCCCGGGCCTGCTTTCCCGCCTGCGCCAGGGTCTGGCGCGTACCCGCGAGCGGCTCGGCGGCGGCATTGGCGATGTATTGCTGGGTCGGCGCGGTATCGACGTCCTCACGGTCGAGGAGATCGAAACCCTGCTGCTGGGTGCCGACGCCGGAGTCGAGGCCACCGGCGACCTGGTCGACGATCTGAATGCCCGCCTGGCGCGCCGGGAACTGACCGACGGCGCGGCCGTGCTGACCGCGTTGAACAGGCGCATGGTCGAACTGCTGGCCCCGTGCGAACGGCCGATGCCAACGTATACGGCGCGGCCGCACGTGATCCTGATGGCCGGTGTCAACGGCGCCGGCAAGACCACCACCATCGGCAAACTGGCCAAGCGGCTGACCGACGAGGGCCGGCAGGTGGTGCTGGCGGCTGGCGACACCTTTCGCGCCGCGGCGGTGGAACAACTCAAAGTGTGGGGCGAGCGCCTCGGCGTGCCGGTCATTGCCCAGCAGCAGGGCGCCGACCCGGCGGCGGTGATTTTCGACGCGCTGCTGGCCGGGCGCAGCCGTGGCGCCGACGTGGTGATCGCCGACACCTCAGGCCGCCTGCACACGCAGGCCGGGCTGATGGATGAGCTGCGCAAGATCCGCCGCGTGATGGTCAAGTTCGATCCTGACGCGCCCCACGAGACCCTGCTGGTGCTGGACGCCGGCAATGGTCAGAACGCGCTGGTGCAGGCACGCCAGTTCCATGACGCAATCGGCGTCACCGGCCTGGTGCTGAGCAAACTCGATGGCACGGCCAAGGGCGGTGTGGTGCTGGCCAGTGCCAGCCAGCTTGGGCTGCCGATTCGTTACCTGGGCGTGGGTGAGGGTGCCGACGACCTGCGCCCGTTTGTCGCGCAGGAGTTCGTGGATGCCCTGCTGGGCGGCGACGACCGGGCGGCCACGTGATCCTGTTCGACCACGTCAGCAAGCGTTACGCCGCCGGTGGCGACGCCCTCAAGGACATCAGCTTCACCCTGGAGGCGGGCGAGCTCGCCTTTGTGACGGGCCACTCCGGGGCCGGTAAGAGCACGCTGCTGAAACTCATCGCCGGCATCGAAAAGCCCAGCCGCGGGCAGGCCGTTGTCAACGGCCAGAACCTGGCCCGCCTGACCCGCCGTCGCCTGCCCTATTACCGGCGTGGCATCGGCATCATCTTTCAGGACCACAAGCTGCTGGCCGACCGCAGTGTGGCCGACAACGTCGCCCTGCCGCTGGTGGTGGCCGGTTACGGCCAGAACGAAATTGGCCGTCGGGTGCGCGCGGCGCTGGACAAGGTCGGTCTGCTTGGCAAGGAACGCAGCACCCCACTTGCGCTGTCCGGCGGTGAGCAGCAGCGGGTTGGCATTGCCCGGGCACTGGTTGCCCGCCCGCCCCTGCTGCTGGCGGACGAGCCAACCGGCAACCTCGACCCGGAGCTATCGCGCGAGGTGATGCGCCTGTTTCGGGATTTCAACCAGGTTGGCGTGGCGGTGCTGATCGCCAGCCATGACCACGCGCTGATCCGCGAGATGGACGCCCGCACCCTGACCCTGCACAGCGGCAGTCTGGTGAGCGACGAGTAGGCCGTGAAGCGCTACTTCGAACGCCACCTGCAGGTGCTCGTCGAGAGCGTTGGCCAGTTGTACCGCCAGCGCTTGGGTGCCCTGCTCACGGCGTTGGTGATTGGCGTCAGCCTGGCGCTGCCGGCCAGTCTGCTGCTGAGTCTGGCCACCCTGCGCCAGGCTGCCGCAGGCTGGGATGGCGAGCCGCGCCTGACCGCCTACCTCAAGCTGGATGTACCCGACGCGCGGGCGACGGACCTGGCGGCGCGGCTGGGGCGGGAGCTGGCCGCGCAGGCCAGCGTTACCCTGATCGACCGCACGCAGGCGCTGGCCGAGTTCAAGCACAGTTCGGGCCTGGCTGACGCGCTGGCGCTGGTGGGCGAGAATCCGCTGCCGGCGGCGCTGGTGCTCGCGCCCAAGGGTCCGGCGGACGAAGCGCTTCTGGAGCAGTTGGCGACTCGGCTGCGGGCGTTGTCCGAGGTGGAAGAGGTGCAAGCCGACCTGGACTGGGTGCGGCGACTGAATGCCCTGCTGGAGGTCGGTCGCCGCGCCGTGTGGGTGTTCGCGGGGCTGCTGGGCGCGGGCGTGGTATTGGTCACCGGCAATACCATTCGCCTGGCTATCTTCAACCGCCGTCAGGAGATAGAGGTCACCAAGCTGATCGGCGGCACCGATGCCTTCATTCGGCGGCCGTTTCTGTACTGGGGCGTGCTGCAGGGCGTCGCCGGCGGCTTGGTCGCCGCACTGTTGCTGGTGGCGGTGAATATCGGTCTGGCCGCACCGGTGCGTACGCTGGCCGGCATGTATGGATCCAGCCTGACGCTGGTCACGGCCGGCCTTGGCGGCAGCCTCGGTTTGTTGTTGCTGGGTGGTGGATTGGGCCTGGCCGGCGCCTGGCTGGCCGTGGGCCGGCACCTTCGAGATATCGAGCCGACCTGAGCGCGAACGGCGCCACAGGCTGACGTCGCCAGTGTCGGCGATGCATCAATGCAACCACTGTTCCAGCGCCAGATGGCTCAACATGATGGTCCCGATGCCGGCGCCGATGAGCAACACCTGGGCCGCGGTAGCAGCCGGTTCCGGGCGGCGGTGCAAATCCGGTATCAGGTCGGCAACGGCAATGTAGATGAAGCTGGCCGCCGCCAAGGTCAGTACGTACGGCAGTGCGCCCTGTAGTGGGCCGAGGGCGAAGTAACCCACCACACCTCCGACCAGGGTCGGTATGTTGGTCAGCAGGTTGTAGGTCATTGCCTTGGCGCGCGAGTAGCCGCTGTGGGTAAGCACGGCCACGTCGCCGATTTCCTGCGGAATTTCATGGGCCACGATGGCCAGACCGGTCAGCACGCCCAGACGCGTGTCCGTGAGGAAGGCAGCCGCGATCAGCACGCCATCGATCAGGTTATGCACGCTGTCGCCGATCAGCACCAGCGAGCCGGCGGCACGCCACGGACGGGCCGTTGATGCCTGATCAGGCGTGCCGTGAGCCTGGCAGGTGTCGGTGTGGCAATGCCGCCACAGGACGAATTTTTCCAGCACGAAGAACAGCAGAATTCCGAACAGCAGCATGCCGGTAACGCCCGACGGCGTGGCGCCCGGATGCTCGAAAGCCTCCGGTAGCAGCCCAAGGAAGGCCGCCGCCAACATCGCGCCAACCGCATAGCTGACCAAAGACGGCAGCAGGCGTTCGCGCAGGCGGTCGGGCAGCAACAGCAGCGCGCCGGCGGCGCTGGCACTGGCGGTGCCGCCGACCAGAGTGAAAAGCACTATCCACAGCAGCGTCATGGCGGCACCTGGCGCGAAAGGGCGCCGATTCTACCGTGCGCGCGCGGCGCTGGCCGGCGGGCCAGGGTTTGCCGCCTGGCCCCGTGGCACAATCAGCGGCCTAAACTCGGATACCTGATGGCGCGTGACCGCGCGAATCTGGAATGGAGGCAGACCCCATGACGCCCAATGAACTGGACAAATTATTGATCGACCGCCCACAGGATGGGCTGTTCGAGGTGAATCGGCGGCTGTTCACGGACGACGAGCTGTTCGAGATGGAGATGAAGTACATCTTCGAGCGCACCTGGATTTACCTGTGTCACGAAACCCAGGTGGCCGATCCGCACGATCATTTCGCCACCCACATCGGCCGCCAGCCGGTGGTGGTCAGCCGGGATGGCGACGGCAAGCTGCACTGCTTCGTCAATGCCTGCGCCCACCGCGGCGCCACGCTGTGCCGCACCGCCAAGAGCAACAGCAAGTTTCTGACCTGTCCCTATCACGGCTGGGTGTATGACTCGGCCGGCCAGAATATGCAGATCAAGGACCACGACAGCGGTGCTTATCCGCCAGCGTTCGAGCAGCAGGACCACAACCTGCGTCACATCGCGCGCCTGGAAAGCTACAAGGGTTTCGTGTTCGGCAGTCTGAGTCCGGATGTGCCGCCCCTGGAAGAACACCTGGCCGATGCCAAGCCGTTCGTGGACATGCTGGACGCCATGTCGGCGCAGGGCGCCGAGGTCATCAAGGGGTCCTCCACCTACCGCTACCGCGGTAACTGGAAGATGCAGGCCGAAAACGGCATCGACGGCTATCACTTCACCACCATCCACGCCAATTACGTCGGCGTTATCACCCGTCGCATGAAAGCCGCGGCCGCAGGCAAGGAGGACAAGGTCAAGGTTGCCTATGACGACTCCATGATGAAAGGCTTCGACAGCGGTTGTTACGACCTGCAGCGCGGTCACGCGCTGATCTGGATCGACTTCCCGATGCCGCAGAACCGTCCGTTGTGGCAGCAGAAGGATGAAGTCGAGCAGCGCGTCGGCGGCGCCTCCGCTGAGTGGATGCTCAAGCGCCAGCGCAATGTGCTGATCTACCCGAACGTGCAGCTCATGGAGCAGGCCTCGTCGCAGATTCGCGTGTTCCGGCCGATCTCGCCGGAACTCACCGAGGTCAAGATCTACTGCATCGCCGCCAAGGGCGAGT
>CAZZHF010000210.1:0-5330 GCA_964653545.1 uncultured Gammaproteobacteria bacterium
GAACCCCAGCATGTCACCGCCTTGTTATGACCTGGTCGTTGTCGGCGGCGGCATCAACGGCGTCGGTATTGCCCGCGACGCCGCGGGGCGCGGTCTGTCGGTGCTGCTGGTGGAGCGGGACGACCTGGCGGCGCATACCTCCAGCGCCAGCACCAAGCTGATCCACGGCGGGCTGCGTTACCTGGAGTACGGCGAATTCGGCCTGGTGCGCAAGGCGCTGCAGGAGCGCGAGCTGCTGCTGGAAGCGGCGCCGCACATCATCTGGCCGCTGCGTTTCGTGATGCCGCATGATGCCGGCCAGCGGCCGGCCTGGATGATCCGCGCCGGCCTGTTTCTGTACGACCACCTGGCGCGGCGCGACCGGTTGCCGGGTTCTGCGGGCGTGGACCTGCGCAGTCATCCGGCCGGCGCGGTTCTGAAGTCCGGCTTACGGCGCGGGTTTATCTATTCCGATGCCTGGGTGCAGGACGCCCGCCTAGTGGTGCTGAACGCCATGGATGCCCATCTGTGTGGCGCGCGCATCGCCACCCGCACGGCGCTGGTCGCCGCGCGCCGTGGCCCGGAAACCTGGTCGCTGGACCTGCGCTCCGCCCCGGGACGCAGCGAGACGGTACACGCGCGGGTGCTGGTGAACGCCGCCGGGCCGTGGGTCGGTTCCCTGCTCGGCGACGTGCTGGGTCTGCGCGCCGCGCACACGGTGCGGCTGGTCAAGGGCAGCCATGTTGTGGTGCCGCGGCTGTTCGATCATGCCTTCGCCTATATCTTTCAGAACCCGGACCGGCGGGTGTTGTTTGCGATTCCGTTCGAGGAATTCTTCACCCTGATCGGCACCACCGATGTGGAGGAGGCCGGCGACCCGGCCGCCGCGGCGATTACGCCGCCGGAGGTCGATTACCTGTGCGGCATGGCCAGCCGGTATTTCGCCCAGCCAGTTATGGCGACCGATGTACTGTGGTCCTTTGCCGGCGTACGCCCGCTGCTGGACGATTCGGCCCAGTCTGCCGCCAGCGTGACCCGCGACTACACGCTGGACCTGGACCTGGACCGCGGCGCGGCGCCGGTGCTGTCGGTGTTTGGCGGCAAGCTGACCACTTACCGCAAGCTGGCCGAGGAGGCCGTCGAACAGGTGCTGCCACTGCTCGGCCGAACGGCCGCGGCGTGGACGGCTGGCGCGACCCTGCCCGGCGGCGATATCGCGGATGGGGATTTCGGGGCTTTTCTGGCCCAGGTGCGCCGACGCCATGCCTGGCTGCCGGCGCATATTGCCTTTCGGCTGGCCCGTAACTATGGCACCCGCATCGACCATATCCTGGACGGCGTGCACCATCTGGGCGGCCTGGGGGAAGCGGTGCTGCCCGGCTTGTATGCGGCTGAGTTGCGGTATCTGGTACACGAGGAATTCGCTCGCACGGCCGAGGACATCCTGTGGCGGCGGACCAAGCTGGGCCTGGTGGCGCCGCCGGATGCCGACGCGCAGCTGCAAGCCTGGCTGGATGGCGCCGGGCTTAGCCGGGCTTGAACCAGGAGGGCGACCGCGATGGCCTATTTGCTGGCTCTGGATCAAGGCACGACCAGCTCGCGCGCGTTGGTTTTCGATACCGATGGCGCGCTGGTGGCGATGGCCCAGCAGGAGTTTGGCCAGCATTTCCCGCAGCCCGGCTGGGTGGAGCATGACCCGGAACTGATCTGGCAAAGCCAGCTGGCCGTGGCGCGCCAGGCGCTGGCGCAGGCCGGTATCGGCGCACGGGACCTGCTGGGCCTGGGTATTACCAACCAGCGCGAGACGACCCTGCTGTGGGAGCGCGCGACCGGGCGGCCAATCCACAACGCCATCGTCTGGCAGGACCGGCGCACGGCCGAAGCCTGCGACGCGCTCAAGGCGCAGGGCCTGGAGGCGCTGTTTCGCGAGCGCACCGGCTTGCTGCTTGATCCGTATTTTTCCGGCACCAAGCTGGCGTGGCTGCTGGACACGATTCCCGGTGCGCGGACGCGCGCCGAGCGCGGCGAACTGGCGTTTGGCACCGTGGACAGCTGGCTGATCTGGCGCCTCACGAAGGGCCGCGTGCACGCCACGGACGTGACCAACGCCTCGCGCACGTTGATGTTCGATATCCGAGGCCAGGGCTGGGACGATGACCTGCTGGCGCATTTGCGCGTGCCGCGCGCGGTGCTGCCGCGGGTGTTTGCCTCGGCGGCGGATTTCGGCACCACCGATGCGGACTGTTTCGGCGCGCCGGTACGCATCGGCGGCGTGGCCGGCGATCAGCAGGCGGCCCTGTTCGGCCAGGCCTGCACCACGCCCGGCATGGTCAAGAACACCTACGGCACTGGCTGTTTCATGCTGATTCATACCGGCGAGCAGGTGACCCCGGCGGCGCAGGGCTTGCTGACGACCGCCGCCGCCCAGGAGCACGGGGCGCCGGCTTATGCCCTGGAAGGCAGTATCTTCGTGGCCGGCGCGCTGGTGCAGTGGTTGCGGGATGGGCTGGGCATCATCAAAAGCTCAGGCGACATCGAGGCCCTGGCCGCCTCGGTGCCGGACACGGCGGGCGTTTACCTGGTGCCGGCGTTTGTCGGTCTGGGCTCTCCGTATTGGGATCCCGCCGCCCGCGGCGCGTTGTTCGGCCTCACGCGCGGCGCGACCGGCGCCCATATCGCCCGCGCCGCGCTGGAGGCCATTGCCTTCCAGTCGGCCGAGTTGCTTGAGGTCATGCAGGCGAGTACCTCCGATCCGATCGAGGCGCTGCGGGTCGATGGCGGCGCGACCGCCAATGCACTGCTGATGCAGATCCAGGCCGACCTGCTGGGTATTCCGGTGGTGTTGCCGCGCATCCGGGAGACCACCGCCCTGGGCGCGGCCTACCTGGCCGGCCTGCAGGCCGGCGTGTGGGGTTCGGCGGCCGATATCGCGGGCTATTGGCAATCCGAGCGCGTCGTCGAGCCGGCCATGTCCCGCGACCAGGCGGCCACGCGCATGGCGCGCTGGCGCGACGCGGTCTCGCGCACGCGGGGTTGGGACACTGCGATGCAATCGCCGTGAGTAGCCTGCGCGGGATGCGCTGAGCAACACAGCGCATCGTTCGCGATTGCTGATCCGGCCGGACCACGGACCGCTTCCGCCCCTATTGCGACGGCGCTTTACGCATGGTGTTCAGATACAAGGCCAGCGCGATCATGGCGACGCCGAACAGGTGATAGCCGCGCAGGGATTCGCCAAGAAACGCAATGGCAGCCGCAATGGCGAATACCGGCGACAGATGCAGGAACAGCCCGGCCCGCGCCGGGCCGGCGATGGGCACGGCCTTGCTGTACAGAAAATACGCGAGCAAGGCGGGGACCAGCGCCAGGAAGACGATGCCACCTAGGCTTGCCGAGTTGATGATCATCTGCGCGCCGCCGGAGCGTTCCCAGGCATAAATCGGCGCCATGGTCACCACGCCGGCGATGCTGGTGACGCATACAAACGGCAGGCCGCTGAGTTCCCGCGGGCTGAAACGCAGCAATACCGAGTAGACCGCCCAGCACAGCGAGGCCGCCAGAATCCATAGATCGCCGGCCCCGAAGCTGACCTCGACCAGGGTCCGCGGATCGCCCTTGGCGATGATGCCGACGATGCCGACCAGCGACAGGCCGATGGCGATGGCCTGCGTGCGCGTGATCCGATCACCGACCATGAGCCAGGCGCACAGCGCGATCAACAGCGGAATGGAGCTGGCAACCAGTGCGCCGTTGATGGCGCTGCTCTGGTGTATGCCTAAGTAAAAAAGGCCGTTGTACAAGCTGACAGAACCGACACCCAGGGCCGTCAGCAGCAACCACTGGCGGCGTACGAGCGCCCGGTGTTGCCACAACGCGCCCCAGGTGAACGGCAGCAGGATGACCACCACCAGCATCCAGCGCCAGAAGGTAAGCGCAAACGGCGGCACGATGCCCTGCAGGGCCCGGCCGACGATGATGTTGCCGGAGAAACACAGGGCCGCGACCACCAGGGCGAAGTACGGGTGGGACTCGATGGCACCGGTAGGCGCGGGCGTGGCTCTGGGCATGAAGGCGCTGCCTTGGCTTGGGAAAGGCGTCGATTATGGGCCAGGGGGGCGCGTCATGCAGGTGGCGTTTCCAGTGTCCGGGCGGCTGCCGGGCCACCGCGTTTCGCCCGATCGGTCGGCGCCGCGCCCATCGACTCCACAGCGGGTGGGGCGCGCAAGGCCCAATCCAACCCTGGACGGCGCACGGGTTATTCTGGTGCGGGAAGGCGAATGCTTAAAAACAACCACGAGCAAGAGGAGAAACAGCATGCGGTACGTCATTCTGGGTGCAGGCGGCTTGGGGTCGGTGGTTGGCGGTTACCTCGCCCATACCGGGCAGCAGGTCACCTTCATCGGGCGCCAGGCCCACATGGATGCCATCGCCAGGAACGGACTCAGGATTACCGGCCCGAAGGGGGATTTCTGCATTCGGGACAACCTCACCCTGGCCACCCACCCGGACCAGGTGAAGGGCGATTTCGATTACCTGATCCTGTGCGTCAAAGGCAAGGACATGGAAACCACCCTGCGGGATGCGCAAGGATTGGTGCAGCGGGTCGGCACGGTGCTGACTTTGCAGAACGGCATCGACAAGGAACCGCGCCTGCAGGCCTGGTCCGGGGCAGGCAAGGTGATCGGCGCCTCCACCATGGAAGGGGCCACCCTGGTGGCGCCGGGTGAATGCATCAACCCGTTCACCGGGCCGGCGACGGCCTATTTCGGCGAACTGGATGGCCGGATGACGCCCCGCGTCGAGGAGCTGGCGCGGGCCTTCACCGCCGCCATGATGAGCGCCAAGGCGGTCAGCAACATCCAGCAGGTGACCTGGGAGAAGCTGCTGCAGATCGGCCTGGCGTCGGGCTGGTCGGTGAGCAACCTCGCCGGGGGTGATCTTTACTTCGTCGACGGCATCACCCGGCGCGAGGGCGCCGAGTCCTACCTGCAGATCGCGACCGAAATGCTGTCGGTCTACAAGGGCCTGGGGTACCAACCGCAGGATTTCTACACCCCGATGACGCAGTTCCGCGACCTGGATGCCGCGACCTTCGAGGAGGGGGTGCAGATCCTGCTGACTTGGGGCAAGAAGCTGAAGGCCGAGGGCATGAAGGGCCGCACCTCCATGCACGTGGACCTCAAGCGCGGGCGCAAGCTGGAGGTGGACGAGATCATCAAGCCCTTCCTCGACAAGGCGAAGGAACTGCGCCTGTCCATCCCGACCGTGGTGGCCGCCTATCGCACCATCAAGATTCTGGATCACTATCTGAAATAGAGATGCCTGGCGCGCCGGCCGGGGTGCCGGTATCG
>CAZZHF010000211.1:0-5326 GCA_964653545.1 uncultured Gammaproteobacteria bacterium
GGCGGTGCGGGTGATCGGCGAGATCCTGACCCGGCTGGGCACGCAGCTGCAGCTGACCGATTTGTTTGAGTCGCCTACCGTGGCCGGTTTGGTGGTCGCGCTCCAGGCGTCCGGCGCCCGTGACAGCGCAAACCTGCCCGCAATTGTGCGGTCAGGTCAGGCCGGCCAGCGGCAGCTCTCGTTCGCCCAGGAGCGCCTGTGGTTCATGCATGAACTGGCGGGACACAGCCCCGACAGCCTGGCGGACATCGCTTACAACATGAGTGGCGCGGTGAGCCTGCGCGGGCCGTTGTCGACCCTGGCACTGGCGCAGGCGTTCGAGAGCATCGCCGCCCGCCATGAAATTCTGCGCAGTGCGTTCGCGTTCTATGGCAATGAGTGGGTACAGACGCTGGCCGCGCCGAAGGCCTGGCTTTTGCCGCTGGTCGATCTGAGTGCATTACCTGCCCAAGACCGCGAAGCGGAAGTGGCACGCTGGAAGCGCGTCGAGGCCACTCGGTCGTTCGATCTGGTGCGTCGCGCCGATCGCACCTCCCGGCGCACGCAACTGCTGCGCACGCGCCTGCTGCGCCTGGGTCGCAATGAGCACCTGCTGATCGTCACCATGCACCACATCGTGGCCGATTTGTGGTCCCTGGAGGTCCTCGTCAACGATCTGCGGGTGGCCTATGCAGCTGCCCTTGCCGGGAAGCCCCCACGTTTTCCGGACTTGCCTGTTCAGTACTCGGACTATGCACTGTGGCAGCGGCAAAGCGTCGCCAGCACCGCCTATCAGAAACAGCTGAGCTACTGGCAGGAGCGCCTGAAGGCGGTCGAACGCCTGCAGGTGCCGACGGATTTTCCGCCTCCAGCCGTGCGCTCGTTCGCCGGCGCGGTCGTGCCGCTGCGCATTGGCGCAAACACGCAGGCCCGGCTGCGGGTCCTGGCGACGCGCCACAAGGCCTCGCTGTTCATGGTGCTGCTGGCGGGACTCAAGCTGCTGTTCCACCGCTACAGCGGTCAGACCGACATTGTGGTCGGCACCTCGGTCGCCAATCGCAATCGCCCCGAGCTGGCGCCACTGATCGGATTTTTCGTCAACACACTGGCCGTCCGTACCGAGCTGGGCGGCGATCCCAGTTTCGCTGAGCTGCTCGAGCGGCTGCGTGATGGAGTGCTGACCGCCCAGGCCAATCAGGACGTGCCATTCGAGCATCTGGTGGCGGAGCTGAAACTGCCGCACGACTTGAGCTCGTCGCCGCTGTTTCAGGTGCTTTTCTTGCTGCAGGACGAGCGCCGCGCAACGCCGATGACCTTGAACGATGGCCTGAGTTTATCGTTCGAACCGATCGCCACCGGCACGGCCAAGTTTGATTTGCAGTTCACCTTGCGCGATACGGCGGACGGCATCGAGGGCGAAGTGGAGTTTGCCACCGACCGGTTTCAGGCCCCCGGCGCGGGCACCCGCGGTGCCACGCTGATCGAACGCCTGGTCGGTCATTATCTGCATTTGCTGGAACAGGCCGCTGAGCAGCCGGAAAGCCCCTTGTCCGGGTATGCGCTGCTGCCGGCGGCCGAGCGTGACTGGCTGATCCACGGTCTTAACGATACCCGCGTCGAGTACCCAAGCGAGCTGCTGGTACACGAATTGATTGGTGCCCAGGCGGCTGGCCAGCCCGACGCGATCGCGCTCAGGTTCGAGCACTCCACGCTCAGCTATGCCGAGCTTGAGCGACGTTCCAACCAGCTGGCCCACCAACTGATCGCCTGGGGAGTCGGTCCGGACGTGCTGGTGGGCGTGTGCATGGAGCGCTCGCTGGAGATGGTGGTGGCGCTGCTTGGGGTCCTCAAGGCCGGCGGGGCCTATATGCCCCTGGATCCGGAGCTGCCGGCCGCACGCCTGGATTTCATGCTGAGCGACTCCGCGGTTCCCATTGTGCTGACGCAAGCCCGTTTCAAGCACCTGTTGCAGCGGGCTGACGGCAACGTACTGGCCCTGGACGAAAGCAATTTGCAGTTTGCACACCTGCCGGATCAGGCGCCGCCCCGGCGGTGCACTGGTGAGCATCTGTTCAACGTCATCTATACCTCGGGGTCGACGGGCCACCCCAAGGGAGTGATGGTGCGCCATGCCGGCATTTTGAACCGCTTGCAGTGGATGCAGGCCACGTATCCGCTGCGCGTCGATGACCGGGTTATGCAAAAAACCCCGTACAGTTTTGATGTGTCGGTGTGGGAGTTTTTCTGGCCGCTGATGGTCGGTGCGCAGCTGGTGATCGCACGTCCCGGCGGCCACCGGGATCCGGATTATCTGCGTGACCTGATGGTGGCCGAGCAGATCACCACGCTGCACTTCGTGCCCTCGATGCTGGCGGTATTTCTGCTCGCGCCAGACATCGAACAGTGTCTGAGCCTGCGTGCCGTGTTCTGTAGTGGTGAGGCTCTGACCAAGGATCAGGTGACGCGCTTCTTCAGCCGCCTCACCGCGCGTCTGCACAACCTGTATGGCCCCACCGAAGCCTCGGTTGACGTCAGTTTCTGGGACTGCGAACGGGACGATCAACGCCCGTCGGTGCCGATTGGCCGGCCGATTGCCAACACCCAGCTGTATGTGCTGGACGAGCGGCTGGAACCGCTGCCGATGGGGGTGCCGGGCGAGTTGTATATCGGTGGCGTGGGGCTGGCGCGGGGCTACCTGAATCGGCCGCAGCTGACCGCCGAGCGGTTTGTGGCCGATCCGTTCCATCCGGGCAGCGGGGCGCGGCTGTACCGGACCGGGGATCTGGTGCGCCTGGCCCAGGACGGTGCGCTGGAGTATCTGGGGCGTACCGATTTTCAGGTCAAGGTGCGCGGTTTCCGGATCGAGCTGGGCGAGATCGAGGCGCTGTTGCTGTCGGATCCGGGCGTGGCGGCGGCGGTGGTGGTGGCCCGGCCGGACGCCGTCGGCGACACGCAGCTGGTGGCCTACGTTGCCGGGACCGGGGTGGACTGTGCCAGCCTGCAGCAACGCTTGCAGGCCGCATTGCCCGATTACATGCTGCCGCGCAGCATTGAACTGCTGTCCGAACTGCCGCTCAGCGCCAACGGCAAGGTCGATCGCAAGGCGTTGCCGCAGCCCGGGTGGCAGCCGGTGGCAAGGCCCCCCGTAACACCGTTGACGACCGCGACGGAACTACGCCTGGCACGGATATGGGAGCAACTGCTGGCCTGTGGGGACGTCGGAAAGACGGACAATTTCTTTCTCCTGGGCGGCAACTCATTGAGCGCGGCACGCCTGGTGGCGAGTGCCCGCGAGGCATTTGGCGTCGAACTGCCCCTGCGCGAGGTGTTTCAGCTCGGAACCTTGGAGGAGCTGGCGCGGCTCATTGAGAGCCTGAGCACGAGCGCCGCGCCGCAGCACATGCCGCCGTTGCGCAGCCTGGTCCATGCTGAACGGACAGCGCTTTCCTTCGCCCAGCGTCGTATGTGGATGCTCGATGAGCTCGAGTCCAGCGAGGCAGCCTTCAGCACCGCGCGTGCCTACAACATGTCCGGAGGTGTGCGCATCTCAGGACCGTTGGTGGCGGAACTACTGGGACAGGCAATGGATCTCGTGGTGGCGCGCCACGAGGTGTTGCGCACCACCTTCGAGATCGAGCACGGCGAGATCTGGCAATCGGTGCTGCCGGAGCAGCGGGTGCCGGTCGATCTGATTGATCTTCAATCGGAAAGCCCGACGCAGCAGCAGGCGGCCCTCGAACAGCTGGCCCGGCAGGAGGCGACGCGGTCTTTTGACCTGGTTTTGGGCCGCAAGCGCGTCGGTCGGCGGACCCGGTTGATCCGGCTGCGCCTGGCGCGGCTTACAGCGGATCAGCACATCCTGTTCGTGACCATGCACCACATCATCTCGGACGGCTGGTCGCTGCGTATCCTGGTTGACGAGTTGCTGAGCGCCTATGAGGCGCTGCGAGGCGGTCGGGTACCGACCTTGCCGGAGCTGCCGGTCCAGTATCGGGATTACGCCGTGTGGCAGCGTGAATGGTTGACCGGTGACCTGCTGGACCAGCAGCTGGCCTATTGGCGTCGTCAACTGGACGGTGTGGTGCCGGTGGAATTGTGGCCCGACCGGCCGCGCCCGACGCGGCAGTCGTTTGCCGGCCGGCACCTGCGTTTTACCGTGCCTGTTGCGCTTTCGCGGCAACTGCGCGAGCTGTGCCAGCAGCATGGTGTGACTCCCTTCGTCGCGCTGCTGGCAGTGTTCAAGGTGTTTTTGTATCGCCACACCGGGCAGGAAGACCTGTGTGTCGGCACGCCGGTGGCCAATCGGGCCCGTGCGGCCGTGGAACCGCTGATCGGTTTCTTTGTAAATACCCTGGCATTGCGTAGCCAGATTCCGACCACCGGATCATTCGTGGATCTACTGAGTCAGCTTCAGCAGACGGTGCTGGACGGCTTCACGTATCAGGATCTGCCGTTCGAATATCTGGTTGATCATCTGGATCTGGCGCGTGACCAGAGCCGTAATGCGCTGTTTCAGGTGATGTTTGCGCTTCAGGATGACGCACTCGAACAACGACCGGGCAACGGGACATTACAGGTCGCGCCCTACCTGTTTGAGACCGGTGTCGCCAAGTTCGACCTGACCCTGACCATCACCGAGCGCGAGCACGGTTTCGCCGGAGAATTCGAGTACAACACCAAGCTGTTCGACGGCGAGCGCATCGAGCGCATGGTGGAGCATTTCGAGCGGTTGCTTGCGGGTGTGTGTGCCAATCCCACGGCGCCGCTGCGCTCGTTGGCACTGCTTTCCGCAGCCGAGTATGCGCAGGTCGTGCATGACTGGAACCGCACGGCCATGCCGGTGCCGAGCGCCGGTTCGGTTGCGGATCGGTTCGAGGCCCACGCCCGCCAGACGCCCGGGCGTATCGCGCTGGTCGACGCCACGGAAACACTGACCTACGCGGAACTTGATCGCCGGGCCGATTATGTGGCCCACCTACTGGTGGCCAGCGGCATCGGCGCAGGCGACCTGGTAGGCGTGTGCCTGCGGCGCTCGGCAAGATTGGTGGTGGCGGAATTGGCGGCGTTGAAGCTGGGCGCGGCCTATGTGCCACTGGATCCAGACCAGCCCGAGGAGCGGATCGCGGCCATGCTGGCCGACTCGGGTTTGCGCGTTCTGGTCGCGGAAGCGGATCGTCTGGACGTGGTCGCAGACCTGGACTGCATCTGCTTGCCGGCGACTGAGCTCGACGGGGAAGTGCCGTCCGGGTCTTCGGCGCTGCCCCGACGCCCCGCGCAAACAGACCATTCGCTGGCCTATGTCATCTATACCTCCGGTTCCACCGGCAAGCCGAAGGGCGTGTGCGTG
>CAZZHF010000212.1:0-4230 GCA_964653545.1 uncultured Gammaproteobacteria bacterium
CATGCAGCGGGACCTGAACACCGCTGGTTTTGCCGATGTTGCCACGGTCGATTTCCCGCAGTGCACGTATCCGTCTGGCTGGTGGAGCGTCACCATCGGCTCGCGTGACGGATCCGCCAGCGCGTTTCGCGGCGAAGCCCAGGCCCAGCCATCGTTTGTCAGCCGCTACTACAACGCCGCCCGCCACCGCGGGGCGCTGGCCCCGGCACAGTTCATGATCGGCTGATTGCCGCCCTTTGAGCCCAATGAGGAGTCAGTACCGATGACGGCCATCAGACGCGTCACCAAGGCGGTGTTTCCCGTTGCCGGCCTCGGCACGCGGTTCCTGCCCGCCACCAAGGCCAACCCCAAGGAAATGCTGCCGGTAGTGGACAAGCCGCTGATCCAGTACGCGGTCGAGGAAGCGGTGGAAGCCGGCATCACCGAGCTGGTCTTCATCACCGGACGCAGCAAGCGTGCTATCCCGGACCACTTCGATACCGCCTACGAACTCGAAGCCGAACTCGAAAAAAGCGGCAAGCAGGCGATGCTGGAACTGGTACGCAACATCACGCCTCCGCACGTCACCTGCATCTATATCCGCCAGGCCGCGCCGCTGGGCCTGGGCCACGCGGTGCTGTGCGCGGCACCGGTGGTCGGCGATGCGCCGTTCGCGGTGCTGCTGGCCGACGACCTGATCGCCGCCCGCGACCCGGGTCTGCACACCGCCACCTGCCTCAAGGACATGATCGACGTGTACGAACAGCGCGGGGCCAGTATCGTCGGCGTCGAGGAAATCCCCATCGAGTTCTCGCGCCGCTACGGCGTGGTGCGCCCGCGGCCGGCCGGGAATGGTCTGTACGAGGTCGACGACATCGTCGAAAAGCCGGCCCCGGAAGACGCGCCGTCCAACCTGGGCGTGGTCGGCCGCTATGTGCTGACGCCCCGGGTGTTCGACTTGCTGCGCGGCACCCGGCGGGGCACCGGGGGCGAGATCCAGCTGACCGACGCACTGGCTGAATTGATCAAGTATGAGCGCCTGTTCGCGTACAACCTCCCGGGGCACCGCTACGATTGTGGAAGCAAGCTGGGGTATCTGGAGGCGACCATCGAGTACGGTCTGCGCCACCCGGAGCTGGGTGCTGCGTTCAAGGAGTTCCTGCTCGCGCGCGCCACTGAGTCGTTTGAGCCGCGCCTGTGACCGATGAGCCGGCCGCCGAGGCCTGGGCGGTCTACCACGCCGCGGACTGTCTGTACGACGAACCGACCGTACGCACTGCTGTCGATCGTCTAGCGGGCGAGGTCACTGCCACGCTGCGGGACAAGAACCCGGTCCTGCTGTGCCCGATGACCGGCGGCGTGGTGCTGGCCGGCCATCTGCTGCCGCAGCTCGATTTCCCGCTTGAGTTCGACTATGTGCACGCTACGCGGTATGCGGGCTCGCTGACCGGCAGCAAACTCAGGTGGAAAGTAACGCCGACCGTCGCCTTGTCCGGACGGCATGTACTAGTGGTCGATGACGTGCTCGACCGGGGTATCACCCTGGCGGCCCTGGTCGAGTTTTGCCGCCGCCGGGGCGCCGCCAGCGTGCACAGCCTGGTCCTGATCGACAAGCGCTGTCAGCGCCAGGCGGCCATCGAGGCTGATTTCGTCGGCCTCACCGCGCCGGATCGCTATTTGTTTGGCTGGGGCATGGACTACAAGGGCTATTTGCGCAATGTGCCCGGCATCTACGCGGTGAGCGACCGGTCATGATCGCCATCATCGGTGGCTCCGGCCTCGATCACTGGTCTCGCCTTGACGGATTCGCGCGCAGCACGCTGACGACACCCTTTGGCGACCCGGCCGCGCCCTTGCTGTGCGGCGACATCGACGGCGTGGCGGTGTGTTTTCTGCCGCGCCACGGCGCGGATCACGCGTTGCCGCCGCACCGCGTCAACTACCGCGCCAACCTGTGGGCGTGTAAAACCGTCGGCGCGCGCGCCATGGTCGCGGTGGCGACCGTCGGCGCCATCAGCGCGCATATCGGGCCAGGCACGCTGGTACTTCCGGACAAGATTATCGATTACACCAGCGGCCGCGAGGCGAGCTTCTTTGACGGTACCGACCAAACCGTTCAGCACGTCGAGTTCACCGAGCCCTACGATGCTGATCTGCGCGCAGAACTGCTGACCGCGGCCAGTGACGCCGGCATCACGCTCATCAATGGCGCCACCTACGCCGCCACCCAGGGGCCGCGCCTGGAAACCCGTGCCGAGATCGACCGCCTGGAGCGCGACGGCTGCCACGTAGTGGGCATGACCGGTATGCCAGAAGCCGCCCTGGCGCGGGAACTTGGCCTGCCCTACGCGTGCCTGGCCGTAGTCGCCAACCGCGCCGCCGGGCGCGGCAGCCGCAGTCTGCTGGCTGAAATCGAACAGCACCTAGCAAGCGGCATCGCCTGCGCGCAAAGCCTGCTGTTGGAAGCTCTGCCCCGGCTCGCCGGGCGCGTCTGACCCGCCGAGACGCTCGGCTGAGGGGAACCCTCGGTTTGCCGCGGCGCAGCTGACACTGCCGACCCACCGCGCAACGGCCATCGCCGTTTACGCCATCGCATCCATTCCACTCAAGAACCACGCGCAGCGGCCGATACCAGCAGCAGGGGCTAAACCCGGCGCGGCGCACTGAGTGTACGGCCGTGCCACCCAGGGAATAAAACTAATGGGACAGGGCTCATGATCTTGCTGGCGAGCGAAGACACATCATTGATGGACCGGTGGGCGGTGGCGGTGGCCGGCCGCGGTACCCTGGTGCGTCGCGTGTCGCAGATGGACGAGGCCGAGGGCACGCTCGCCGGGCGGCGGCCCCAGGTTCTGCTGTTGGACCTGGCGTTTGGCGACCTGCGCGGCGCCGGCGGGGTCGCCACCCTCAATGATTTCAGTCCGCAGACCCGCATCATCACGATGAGCCATCAACCCAGCGACGACGAGGGCATTACCATGCTTCGCGCCGGTGCCCGCGGCTACTGCAATGTTCATATCGACCCGCGGCTCCTGAGCAAGGCGGTGGAGACTGTGCAACTCGGTGAAGTTTGGGTGGGCCGACGCCTGATCGACCGGCTGGTTGCGTTGGTTGGGAACCCGGCGGCCGCCCGGGCCGACGCCGACGACGGCGTGGATCTGGACGCGCTAACCTCCCGCGAGCGGGAGATTGCCCGCCTCATCGGCGGTGGCTACAGCAACAAGATCATCGCCCAGCAGCTGGGCATTACCGAGCGTACCGTCAAGGCCCATCTGGGGTCGGTATTCGCCAAGCTTGGCGTGCGCGACCGGCTGCAGCTGGCGCTGTTGGTGACCAACCGGGTTCGGCATGGCAACCCGGCGATAGCGCTCAGCTAGGGAGCCGCGGATTTATTCGGCGGCTCCCGCAGCGCACGGACGCAGTGCCAAAATCGATGGCTGTACGCCGCTGGAAAATTTAGCCTTTCCGGTGCGCGCTGGGAAATCCAGAATGGATTTATTCAGCGCTTTCCTGGCCGGCTCGCCCCACGCGGGAGCCTTGCAGTACCTGGCCAGGCTCCCATCCGCACCATAGTCCAGTAGCCTTGCGCCTGCCCCGACAGGCATATTCACGCCCCATGAGGTCACCCGACGGTGGCACTGCCGGGGCAAAAAACTGTGGAACAAGTCGGATCAATCAGCGCCCTATGCGGTCGCGTAACCGCGGTCGACATGGCTGGACACGCGCGCCAGTTACGCCTGCACGACCCGGTATTTGGCGGCGACATGTTGATCGCCGCCCTGGACTCCGCGGCCAATGTACGCCTGCTGTCCGGCATGGACCTGTACGTGGCGCCTGGCTCGACCGCAGTACTGGATGCCGACGTTATCGAACATGATGACGTGATCGACGACGGCAGTCTGTGTCTGCATGACGTGCTACGGGTTCTCGATCTGTTCAGTGCGTCGGCGCGTCGTTCGGTGGCCTGAACGACTCAGGTCTTGGGCGCCAAACGCCAGCCTTCCCCGTGCATGCCGCCCGCGTGAACGTGCTGGCCGGTACACGCACCGCCTCCTGAACCCTGTCGGCCTCTCGCTGTCGGCCGCGGCCGCCAAGGTCTGAGCTAGCTGGGCGGCCTTGCCGCTCCCGGCGGACCGTCATAGAGTCGCGTCTATACCTGTTTTTGTGAGAGACGCCACCATGAATGCTCCAAGCACCCTGCCCTCCCTCCCGTTTGCCTGGCCCGCCGAGGGTTTGCGGCGCGTGCCCAAC
>CAZZHF010000212.1:4240-5295 GCA_964653545.1 uncultured Gammaproteobacteria bacterium
GTATTCACCGACCCCGCCATCTATGCGCTTGAACAGGAACGCATCTTTCGTGGCCCGACCTGGAACTACGTGGCGCTCGAAGCCGAGTTGCCGAATGCTGACGACTACGTGTCGACCTTCATCGGCGACACGCCAGTGGTTGTCACGCGCGATCAGCAGGGCGCGCTGCACGCCTGGGTCAACCGCTGCGCCCATCGCGGCGCCCTGGTTTGCCGGGACCTACGTGGCAACACGCAGACCCACACCTGCGTGTACCACCAGTGGGCCTACGACCCAGCCGGCGGCCTGATCGGCGTGCCATTTCGCAAAGGTCTGGGCGGTAAAGGTGGCTACCCGGCCGACTTCGACATGCAGCAACACGGCTTGCAACGCCTGCGGGTAACCAGCCGGCGTGGCGTGGTGTTCGCCAGCTTCGCCAGCGACGGGCCAACCCTGGAGGCGTATCTGGGGGACACCATGCTGGGCAATATCGACCGCGTCATGACCAAGCCGATTGAAGTCCTCGGCTACAGCCGCCAGTTCGTGAACGCCAACTGGAAGCTTTACGCCGAGAACACGCGCGATTCCTACCACGCTCTGCTGCTGCATTTGTTCTATCCGACCTTCGGCATTGCCCGCCCGGCGCAGAAGGTGGCCATCGAGATGAACGAGTCGCGGTATCACAACCTGTTCACCGTCTGGCAGCCGTCCGGCAAGGAGACCATGGACGTCTACAAACAAAACACCACGCGCGCCATCCAGGGCGACCAGGACGCGCTCGAATCGCCGCAGTTCCTGCGCTACATCAACGAACGCGGCGACGACATCTGCATCACCATCGAATCCCTGTTTCCGAACAGCGTCTTCCAGCACATCCAGAACGGCCTGGCCGTGCGCCAGATCCGGCCCACGGCGGTGGATAAGTTCGAGCTGTTCTGGACCTATTTTGGCTACGCCGACGACAGTCCGGAACTGCGCGAACACCGCCTGCGTCAGGCCAACATGCTGGGCCCGGCCGGCCTGATCGCCATGGAAGACGCCGAGGCCGGCGAGATCATCCAGCGCTCGGTGTCGGA
>CAZZHF010000213.1:0-5252 GCA_964653545.1 uncultured Gammaproteobacteria bacterium
TCGTAAAAGCCCTGGATCTGGTCGGCATGCAGGTCCACGGTCAGCACCCGGTCGGTGCCGGCGGCGGCGATCATCTTGGCCACCACCTTGGCCGAGATCGGCACCCGCGCGCCCAACATGCGCCGGTCCTGGCGCGAGTAGCCCATGTACGGCATGACCGCCGTAATCCGTGACGCGGACGCCCGCCGCATGGCGTCGACCATGATCAGCAGCTCCATCAGGTTCTCATCGGTGGGCACGCCGGTGGACTGGACGATGAACACGTCCTTGCCGCGCACGTTGTCGATCACCTCGACCTGCACCTCGCCATCGCTGAAGCGGCCCGCCACCACCTTGCCCAGGGGCTGGCCCAGGTAGTGGGCAATGGACGCCGCGAGCTTTGGGCAGGCCGTGCCCGAGAACACCATCATGCCGCCGTAGGCCATCGAGTCCCCTGAATTTAAGTGATGTGCTGTGCAAAATGGCTGGGGTGCCAGGATTCGAACCTGGGTATGCGGGAATCAAAATCCCGTGCCTTACCGCTTGGCGACACCCCACTAGAACTTGCGATCAATCGTCCAGCAAAGGATGGTGATTCAAACCCTGGACCACCCAGCCACGCCACGGCGCCGGTAGCAGATTCAGGGTCCGGGCAGCCGACTCGTAGCCTTCGAAACGGGCGAACAGGCAACCGCCGGTGCCGGACAGGTGAGCCTCGCCAAACCCGCTGAGCCAACGATACGCCGCATCGATAGCCGGATACAGCGCGCGGACCACAGCCAGGCAGTCGTTGCCGGAAAAACCGCTGCGATAAGCGGAAATTGTCACGGGCGCGCTATTACGTGTCAATTTCGGGTGCTTGAAAACGCTCGCCGTGGACACCGCCACGTCGGCGTCGACGATCAGATACCAGGGCCGATCGAGGTCAATCGGCGTCAGCCGCTCACCCACGCCTTCCGCCCACGCGGCGCGACCCATAACGAACACCGGCACATCGGCGCCGAGGGTCAGGCCGAGCGCTGCCAGCTGCCGGCGCGGCAGATCCAGCCGCCACAAACGGTTCAGCGCCAGCAGCGTGGTCGCGGCGTCGGAACTGCCACCGCCCAGGCCGCCGCCCATCGGAATGCGCTTGAGCAGACTGATGTCCGCCCCCAGACTGCACGCCGTGTGCGCCTTTAGCGCCCGCGCGGCGCGCACACAAAGATCCTCGGCCGGCGCCACCCCGGGCAGCGGATCGATGCGGCGCAGTTCACCGTCCCGGCGCACTGCGTAGCACAGCTCGTCATACAGATTTACAAACTGAAACACTGTCTGCAACGCGTGATAGCCATCCGGTCGGCGGCCCAGGATGCGCAGAAACAGATTGATCTTGGCCGGTGCCGGCCATGACTGGCCGGCGTCAGGGAGCATGCTCTCCCGGCATCCAGCGCTTGATGGCCAGCCGCAGCTCAAAGTCACCGCGGTTCGCCCTCAGCTTGCTTGGCAGCACCCACGGCGGCACCGATTGATACTCCAGGTAGCGAATCTCCCAGCCGTCCTGGCGCAACAGGGCGAGACGGTTCTCGGCGTCAAGCTGCCGGGTCTGCACCTCGCCCGGTGCTGGCCGGCCAAGCACCCAATAACGCAGGCTGGCCATGGGCAGGGGCGTGTCCGGGAGGGCGTCGGTAAGCAGCACGTCGGCGTTAGCGGCCTCTATCGGCGGCAACTCCGAGCGCTCCAGCCGGGCACCGCCGATGTTCTCGGTCAGGCGCAGCGCGCCGCGACCCAGTGCGCCATGCACGCGCAGATCAAAGCCGTCGGTGGCCTGCCACCAGCGCACGCTGCCGCTGGCGGACTCGCGCGGACTCTTGAGCGCCAGCCTGCCCTGCAGGCCCCAGGTATCGAGCAGGTCCAAAGCCGCCATGCGATCGGGCCATAGGGTGGCCGGCCCGACGGGCATGCTGGGCCCGCGACCGGCACAGCCGGCCAGGGCGACCGTCAGCAGCAACGCTGCCCAGCGCATGATCACGGGGCGAGCTTGGTCTTCAGGCTGAGCAGGCGCGCGTCCTGCGGCGATTTGGCCAGGCCCTCGGCCAGTACCTTGCGCGCCTCATCGCCACGACCCAGCGCATGCAACACCTCAGCCAGGTGGGCATAGACCTCGGCGTCCGGCAGCTGGCTCAGCGCCCGCCGCAGATGGGTTTCGGCGCCGGCAAGGTCGCCCTTTCGGTACAGCACCCAGCCCAGGCTGTCCAGGATGTAGGGGTTGTCGGGCGACTCACCGAGCGCCCGGCTGATCAACTCGTGCGCCTCATCCAGGCGCTCGCCGTGGTCGGCCAGGGTATAGCCCCAGGCATTCAGCGCGTTGGCGTTCTTCGGATCGATCTCGAGAATGCGCCGAAGGTCACGCTCCATTTCCAGGCGCCGCTCGAGCTTTTCCAGCACCATCGATCGGGCAAACAGCAAGTCCAGATTGTCGGGGTTATCCTGCAGCGCGCTGTTGATCAGCGCCTCCGCCTGCTGCGCCCGTCGGCCGTCCACCAACAGGTCAATTTGCGCCAACAACAGGCGCATGCTCTCGCTTTCGTCAGCGTCACCGGCCTCACTGAGCAGTGCCAGCGCAGCGTCCAGTTGGCCCTGCGCCGCCAGCAGCTCGGCACGGCGCAGCAGGGCGTCAGTGCGGTGTTCGCCCGCCATCACGCGGGCATACCAGGCCAACGCCTGCCGTGGCTGGCCGGCGTCGTCCGCCAGCTTGCCAAGATAAAAGTGCGCCTTGTCGGCGTGCTCGGCTTCACCGCTAAGTTTGAGCAAACGCTGACGCGCCACCTTGCGGTCGCCCATCTGACCGGCCAGCAGCGCCGCCGCCAGCTGGGCTTCGACGTTGCCCGGCTCCTGCACGAGTACCGCCTCGAAGGCGGCCCGGGCCGCTGGATACTCCTCGCCGTCGACCAGCGCGCGAGCCAGCGCAAAACGTGCCGGCACATCCTTGGGATTCTTTTTCAGATAGCCCCCCAGCAACTCGACTGCGGGCTGCCACTGGCCACTTTGGTGCAGGACCTGCGCACGCAACTTCAAGGCCTGTTCGGAGTCCGGCTGCAAGGCGAGCAAGCGCGCTGAAGCGCTGTCGGCGCGCTGGGTCTGACCCAGTCCGGCGGCGGCCACGGTATAGGCAAACAAGGCTTCGGCGTCGTCGGGCCGGCTCTCCAGCAACTCGTCCAGCACACCAAACAGGGCCTCTGGCTCCACGTTCTGATTGAGCAGCCGGACCAGATTCAAGTAGTCCTGACGATTGCCAAAGGGTTTTAGCGTCAGCAGCCGGCTCAGATGCACCCGAGCCAAATCGCGATTGCCGCGTTGCAGCTCCAGACCGGCCAGCAGCTGTGCCGGGTCGGCATTGTTCGGCTCCAGTCTCTGCCAGGCTTCGGCCGCCTCGATGGCCGACTGTGCATCCTGTCCGTACAGGGCCGCCTGCACGGCGCGCCGGGCAAGACCGGCGTGACCGGCCTGAACAGCAGCGGCGGTATACTGGGCCGAGGCGTGGGCGTAGTCACCGCCGATAGCTGCCAGGTCGGCAACCAGCAAGGTAAAGATCACCTCGTCACGGGCAACATCGCGCAGCGCGGGCGCCGGTGAGTACACAGGCGGTTGATGACTCACCGCGCAACCGAGCAGGGTCAGCCCGGCGACCAGGCCGGCAAGAATCCTAAGCGAGTTTGTAAACCGCAATTCTGGACAGTTGCAGAACTTCCCAACCAAGCGAGTGCGCATACCGCGTAGGACCCAATGAACGGGACTTCAGTTCCCGGCGCCCGCCTGGTGCGGGCTCGTACATGTTTGTTGGCTATTATGCGCCCGCCGCCTGCCTGCGCTACCTGACCCGCCGGCCAGCCCTCCCATGCAATTACTTGCTCTCGGCATCAATCATCACACCGCACCGATCGATGTGCGAGAGCGCGTGGCGATCCTGCCCGAGCGCCTGGAACCACAGCTGCGCTCGTTGCTGACTCAGCCGGACGTCGCCGAGGCCAGCCTGTTATCCACCTGCAACCGAACCGAGCTGGTGGTGGCCCTGACGCAGCCGGAATCCGGCAGCGCGCTTGAGTGGTTCCGCGACGCCTGCGAGGGATTGCGCCAACCGGTGGACCCTTACCTGGCCATCTTTCACGGACCTCTGGCAGCGCGTCACATGTTTCGCCTGGCTGGCGGACTCGATTCGCTGGTGGTCGGCGAGCCGCAGATCCTGGGTCAGCTGAAGGAATCCTACGACCTGGCCCACCGCGTGGGGGGCGTCGGCAAGTGGCTCGGTCGCGCCTACCAGCAGGCGTTCGCCGTCGCCAAGCGTATCCGCACCGATACCGCCATCGGCGCGAGTCCGGTGTCGGTGGCCTTCGCGGCGGTGACCCTGGCGCGGCAGATATTCGGCGACCTTGGCGAGCACTCGGCGCTGATCATCGGCGCCGGTGACACCGCGGAGCTGACCCTGCGCCACCTGCACGGCCAGGGCGTTAAGCGCATTACCATCGCCAATCGCACGCTCGCCCGCGCCCAGCAACTGGCAGCACCTTATGGCGCTCAGGCGGTGCCCCTGACCGCGGTACCGTCGGTGCTGGAACGCGCCGACATCGTCCTGTCGTCAACCAACAGTGAGTTGCCGATCCTCGGTAAAGGCACCATCGAAAGTGCCCTCAAGGCGCGACGGCGCCGCCCAATGTTCCTGGTCGATCTGGCCGTGCCGCGCGACATCGAAGCCGAGGTCGCCAGCCTGCGCGACGTATACCTGTACACCGTGGACGACTTGCGTGGCGTGGTGCAGGAAGGTCTACAGTCGCGCCAGGCCGCGGTCGGCGAGGCCGAACGCATCGTCGATGCTCAGGTCGACGCCTACGTCGAGTGGTGCAACGCCCAGCAAGCGGTGCCGCTGGTCAAGGCGCTGCGCGGCGGCATGCTGCGCACGCGCGATGCGGAAATCGAACGCGCGCTGGCCGACCTGCGCCGCGGCCGCCCGCCCGAACAGGTGCTGCAACGCCTGGCGCACGACTTGACCAACAAACTTGCCCACGGCCCGTCGGTACAAATTCGCCGTGCCGGCGAACAGGGCGACGCCGCCCTGCTGGACGCCGCCCGCCGCCTGCTGGGCTTTGACGAAAGCCAATGAAACCGTCAATCGAAAATCGCCTGCGGGCCGCCAGCGAGCGCCACCAGGAACTGACCGTACTGCTGGGGGACCCGGCCCTGGCCGCTGACGGTCAGCGTTACGCCACGCTGGCCAGCGAGCATTCCGAACTGACGCCCAC
>CAZZHF010000214.1:0-5236 GCA_964653545.1 uncultured Gammaproteobacteria bacterium
ACGCCACCACCCCGGAGGCCGGGCTCAGAATCTTGCCGTCAGTGCCGAAGGTGATCACGCCACCCGCCGTCGGCGTCACTTCCGTGCCGTCCACCAACAGGTGCGTGTCATAGGTGTTGACGCCGGTTTTGACGCTGTACAGCACCCCGTTGTGGGAGTTACCCAGCGAGTCGTAGAAGGTCATCGAGGTCGAGTTGGTATAGCTGCCGGCAACCGTCGGATCGAACGGGATGGCCACGATCGCGGCCGTGGCGCGCATATTGATGCCAACCGTGACGCTTCCGGTCGCCTTCGGCTCCACGTCCGAGGTATCGATCTGCAGCGGCACCGGCGTACCCGATGCCAGGCCGGCGGCATCCACGTTGAACGCCATCAGTTGCTGCCCGGCGTTGTTGGTGACAAAGCCGGAGCGATCCACCCCGAAAGCCCCGGCGCGGCTGTATACCGTGCCGGAACTGTCGCTGAGCATGAAGAATCCACCGCCATTGATGGCAAGGTCGAAATTGTTGTTGGTGGACTTGACGTTGCCCTGGTCGAACTGCTGCGAGATGGCCGCCGTGCGCACACCCCGGCTGACCGCCAACGACGACACACCCAGGTTCGAGCCGGTGTAGATGTCGGAGAACTCGGCCCGCGACTGCTTGAAGCCCGTCGTGTTGACGTTGGCGATGTTGTTGCTCGCGATGTCGAGCTGCGTGGTGGCTGCGTTAAGGCCACTGATTGCTGTTTCAAATGCCATGGAATCGCTCCTTTCGATGACCCTTTGGGCCGTTACATCACCTGCCTGACGGCGCTCAAATCAGTGACGCCGTAACCGTTCAAAATCAACTGCGCACCCTGCCCGTCACTGCCGAACAACACGCTGTCCACGCGGCCCACGGCCAATGCGGGAACCGCCTCGCCGGTACCGGGGTCGGCATAAACGCGGTAACGTCCAGGCGTGGCCCCGGTGCCGTCCGCCTGGCTTCCGTCCCAGGCAAAGCGAACCATGCCCGCAGGCTGTGCTCCCAGGCTCACCTGGCGCACCAGACGCCCGGCCTGGTCGTAAATCGTGATATTCAGATCCGGTGCATCGGCCGGCAGGTTGACCGCGCCTTGCAGCGCGCCGCCGATCGGCAGCAGCGAGGACTCACCGTCCAGCAGCACCTCGCGGCCGACCAGTTGCGCAATTTCCGCCGCGCGGCTGGAGTTCAGGCTGCGCGATAGCTCGGCAACCTGTTTGCCCAGATCGCTGATGCCGGTGACCGTGCTCAACTGGGCCATCTGCGCCACCATTTCGTTGGCGTCCAGCGGCTTGGTCGGGT
Organism: uncultured Gammaproteobacteria bacterium; assembly: GCA_964653545.1. Lineage (GTDB taxonomy): Bacteria > Pseudomonadota > Gammaproteobacteria > Immundisolibacterales > Immundisolibacteraceae > Immundisolibacter. The sequence continues at coordinate 1,305 of CAZZHF010000214.1, forward strand.
CCTGATTTCGAAGCTGCGTGGACAGCAGCGTCATGAAGTCATCCTGGTTCAGGACCGTGCGCCGCTCCGTGGGCGGGGTCAGCGAGTCACTGCTACGCAGGTTGGTGGCAGCCAGGCTATCGGTGGAAAACATCAGCTATCCCCCAGGCGCAGCGTGCGCTGAATAAGATCCTGGACCGTGCTCAGCGCCTGCGCGGCGCTCTCGTAGGAGCGCGAGGCCGAGATCATGTCGGCCATCTGCTCCACCGGCCGCACATTGCTGTAGTAGACGTAACCCTGCGGATCGGCCAGCGGGTGACCGGGCTGGTATTCCGCCCGGGGCGGTTCCTGGCTGATGGCGATGCCTTTCACCTGCACGCCACTGGCGGGCGCGTTGCGCTGCGCCGCGTCCAGGACCGCCGCGAATACCGGCACCCGCGCCTGGTAAGCCTGCTCCGGCGAACCGGCCGCCTGATCGGCATTGGCAAGATTGCTGGCCACCGTGTTCAAACGCACGGTCTGGGCGGAAAGCGCCGACCCCAGCGTGCCAAACAGTCCAAAATCACTCATAGCGTCAATCTCCTCGTAGCGCGGTCATCAACCCGCGGATACGGCCATTCAGAAAGGTCAGGCTGGCCAGATAGCGATTCGAGTTCTCGCTGAACGCCGCCTGTTCGGTGGCCACATCGACCGTGTTGCCGTCGAGCGACGGCTGCAGCGGCACCCGAAACCGCAGTTGCGCCTCAGCACCCTGGTCCAGGCTGCCGATATGTGAGGCATTGGTAATCGCCAGCTGCGACTTCGCGCCGTGCGCTGCCTGCAGCGCCTGCTTGAAATCCACGTCACGCGCCTTGAAACCGGGCGTGTCGGCATTCGCCAGATTGGCGGCCAGTACCTGAGCACGCTCGGCGCGTAGCGGTATTGCCTGGCCATGAATGCCGAAGGCTTGGTCGATGATGTTAGCCATGCCGAACTCCGCGGCGTCTGCTGTTGCAGCGGCATAATGCAAACGCCGGGCCAACTGCACGAAATCCCTTGTAAACAGGCCGTCCACAGCCATTGGAGAATTTACGGCGGACGCCAAACCTGCCGTTTGGCAAGCATTTGCCGGTACAGCGGCGACGGATTGCCGACGTTGCCGGCCCGCTCGACGTCGACCAAGCCCGCCCGCCAGACCGAAAACACCTCCCCACAGCGCGTGGCACGGCACGTGCTAGATCACCACTGATCCCGGAACGCGCGATGGCCGGGCATGGCTGATGGAGATCAGAAGATGAAGCAAGCAATCATGCGGGTCTGCGGGCAGTTTCTTGCGCTGACCGCGCTGCTGGTGAGCGGCACGGCCCAGGCCCTGCAAGACCCGGCCAAGCTGGTTGTGGCGGCGCGTGACGCGGCCTTGACGGCGGCGCGTGACGTCGGTGTCAACAATCCGACGGCAACAGTTGCCCGACCCGACCCAAGGCTACGCCTCGCCGATTGCCTGCAACCCCTGACCGGCCGCGTGACCGGCACCCCGCGCCTGCCCGGACGCGCCCTGGTCCAGGTCGCCTGCGAGGCCACGCCGGGCTGGTCGATCCATTTGCCCGTCAACGTACAGGCAAAGGCTGGCGTACTGGTGGCGGCGCGGGCACTGCCCCGCGGTCACCGCATCAAAACCGGCGACCTGCGCCAGCAAACCATGGAACTGGGTGCCCTGAACGGCCAGTACCTGCTGGATCAGGCGCAAGCCCAAGGGCAGGCCCTGCGCCGCAGCCTTGGCGTGGGCGAGCGGCTTACCCCGAACGTCCTTCAAGCCCCGGTGCTGGTGCGCCGCGGCGAGTCGGTCCTGATGCAACTGCAAGGAAACAATTTCGTCATTCAGGCCAGCGGGCGCGCGCTCGGCAACGGCGCCGCCGGTGACCAGGTGGATATCGAAAACCTGCACACAAAGCGTGTCGTGCATGGCACCGTTACCGGCGACGGCCGGGTAACGGTGGAATTTTGACAGCAATGCTAAAGTTCTTCGCGACAGTGACGATAACCGGTCATCCGCCGCATTAGCAGTGGCTGTAGCTAAGGTAGAACACCATGGAAATAAGGTCCACGCCCGTGATATCGGAAAACCTGAAAGTCGATTCCGCGCCGGGTCGCGCCAGCGCGCACGAGAGCACGCAGGCTCCCCGCGCCCAATCCGCCGACGACAGCGTCAACCTCACCGAAGGTGCCCGTCAATTGCAGGACGTCCAAACCCTGGTAGCCGGCACGCCGGTCGTGAACAGTGAACGGGTGGCCGCGCTGCGCGCCGCCATCGCCGAGGGCAGTTATCAGATCGACCCGCACCGCGTTGCGGACAACTTCCTGCGTCAAGAGCGGGCGGCTCAGGAATAGACCGTGAATAGCTCGCTGCCCGCCGACCCCTCGCCAATGGCATCCGGCCACGAGACCCTGGTCGCCCTGGCCGACCTGCTGGAACAGGAGTACGCGGCGTTCAAACAGGCCGACGGCGCAGCGGTGACGGCGATTGCCGCGACCAAGCGCCGCCTGACCGAAACCCTGAGCAGGCTGGAGACCACGTCAGACGGACAAATCGAACCGGCCGACAGCCCCCGTCAGGAACAGACGGCCGACCTGGCCCGGCACTGCCGGGACCTTAACCGGCGCAACGGCCAACTGCTGGCCCTGCAACAGGGCATGCTCACGCGCGCCATGCGCGTGCTGATGGGCACCGAGCAAACCCCGGCCTTATACAGCGCCAGTGGCGAATCCCGCCCGCAGGTAGGCAGCCGCCACATCGCGAGCGTCTAGGGATTCTGATTCAAGTCGCGACACCCCACCGGCGATACAGCGCCGGCCCTGGGTTCATCCCGCGTGTGCGGGGAACGCGTGACGGGGCAAACCCCGGGGAATGAGTCACCCCGCGCGCCGTAGCACCCATCAACCCGCGAGAAGGCTCGCGGATAGCGCATGGGCGTGCTTGTTGCCGCGCCCGGAACCACCGTTCAAACCAACGCCTTGCTCACCACCTCGTAGAGGTCTTTCGACAACGGTGTCGCAGCGGCCAGGCGTTCGAGCTGCGCCCGCATCAGCGCCTGACGGCCGGGTTCGAAGCGGCGCCAGCGGGCGAAGGCTTGCACCAGGCGTGCCGCCAGCATGGGGTTGAACGTGTCGATGGTTAGCACTTGATCCGCCACAAAGGCGTAGCCGGCGCCGTCCGCGGCGTGGAAGCGCGCCGGGTTGCCGTGGGCAAAGGCGCCGACCAGGGCGCGCACGCGGTTCGGGTTGCGTGGCGCGTAGGCCGGGTGAGCTAGCAGGGCCTTCACGTCGTCCAGCGCCTGCAAACGGCGCGAGCCGGCCTGCACGCTGAACCAGCGGTCCAGCACCAGCGCTTCGCCCTGCCAGCGCTGGTAGAAGGCTGCCAGCGCCTGTTCCCGCTCGGGCGCGTCCAGCTGGGCCAGCAGTGCCAGCGCGGCGGCGCTGTCGGTCATGTTGTCCGCGCTCTCGAACTGCGCGAGGCACAGGCCGGCGCCGATGTCGTCCAGTTCTGCCAGATATCCCAGGCACAGGTTGCGCAGGCTGCGGCGACCGACTTGCACCCCCTCGAAGTGATAGGGACCGGTCGGCGCGAGCGCCTGATAGCGCGCCAGCAGCGGCTCGCGCAGGGCCTGCGCCAGCGCCAGGCGCAGGAAGCGGCGCACGTCGTGGATGGCCTGCGGATCGACCGCGTCCAGCTCGCCGGCGATGAAGGTCTCCGACGGCAGCGTGAGCAGCTCGGTCACCAGGGCCGGATCGAGGCTCTCGTCGGCCAGGCAGCGGCGCGCCGCCGCGAGCAGGCCGGCGTCCAGCGTCAGCGCTTCGCCGCTGGCCTGGGCTGCCAGCAGGCGGCGTATCAGGCGCAGGTAGAGCTGCTGGCCGGCCTCGTAGCGGGCATAGGCATCGGTGTCGTGCGCCAGCAGGTGGGCGAGCTCGACATCGTC
>CAZZHF010000215.1:0-5221 GCA_964653545.1 uncultured Gammaproteobacteria bacterium
CCTCGGTTTCACCCGGAAACCCCACGATAAACGTGCTGCGCAGCGTCAGATCCGGGCAGATATCACGCCAGGCAGCGATCCGACCGAGGGTATTTTCCACCTGCGCCGGGCGGCGCATGGCCTTCAGGATGCGCGGGCTGGCATGCTGGAACGGAATATCCAGATAGGGCAACAGCAGGCCGTCGGCCATCAACGGGATCAGTTCGTCCACGTGCGGGTAGGGGTAGACGTAATGCAGGCGCACCCAGACGCCCAGTTCTCCCAGAGCCCGTGCCAGCGTGGTCAGGTGCGTGCGCAGCGGCCGCCCGCCGTGAAAGCCGGTACGGTACTTCACGTCGACGCCGTAGGCGCTGGTGTCCTGCGAGATCACCAGCAGCTCGCGCACGCCGGCATCGACCAGTGCCTCGGCCTCGGTCAGCACCTCGCCGATCGGCCGGCTGACCAAATCGCCACGCATGGACGGGATGATGCAAAAGCTGCACCGGTGATTGCAGCCTTCGGAAATCTTCAGGTACGCATAGTGCGGCGGCGTCAGGCGCAAGCCCTGCGGCGGCAGCAGGTCCAGGTACGGGTCATGCACCTCCCGCGTCGGGGGCGGCAGGTGGTGCTGTATCGCGGTCACCACCTGCGCGTAGGCGTGCGGGCCGGTAACCGCCAGCACGCTGGGGTGAGCGTCCAGGATGTCCTGCGCATTCGCGCCCAGGCAGCCGGTGACGATGACCTTGCCGTTCTGGGCCAGCGCCTCGCCGATGGCGTCCAGCGACTCGGCCTTGGCCTCGTCGATGAAGCCGCAGGTATTCACCACCACCAGGTCCGCCCCGGCGTAGCTGTCCGACAGCGCGTAGCCGCCGGTGCGCAGCTCGGTCAGGATGCGTTCGGAGTCAACCAGCGCCTTGGGGCAGCCGAGGCTGACAAAGCCAATCGTGGGTTGCGTCATGGGCGGCGCTGCGCAGGCAATTGAACGAGGGGCGGCGATTGTACTCTTCAGCCTCACTGCGGACCCTGCGCGGCGGGGCGGGGGCCGGGGACGCGACCACCCGGGGAACGCCCGCGCGCCGCGGCTTCAGACCACCGAGGTCCCGGGAGAAGCGCGCTCGGAAACAGCCTCCCCGGACGAGGTCTTGATCCCTATGGAAGCGCTGAATAAATCCGTCCTGGATTTTTCAGCGCTCGCCCCCGGAAAAGCGTGGTTTTCCGGGAGCTCACAAAATCAATGGCTTGCAGCCATCGATTTTGGCAGTGCGTCCCTGCACTGCGGGAGCCGCTGAATAAATCAGCGGTTCCCTATGTGAGCTGGCGGTGGTCCTCAACGCGTATGGTGGCGGGCGATTTCCTGCGGACTCAGGCGCAGAAAGCGCGCCGCATTGTTGTAGAAGATGTCCCGCTTGTGGGCCTCGGTCAGAAACGGCGCGGATCTGATCGCCTCGATACCCAGATCGATGGTTTCCGGCCACCACATCTGGTCAGAGCCGAACATCAGGCGCTGCCCCAGCCCAGCGTCCATGAGGCGTTTGAGGTACTCGTAAAACACCGCCCGCGGCGCAACCCACGTCACGGTCGACAAATCCGCATACACCTGCGGGTGCATGTACATAAGGGAAATGGTCTCCGCCAGGCGCGGAAAACCGGCGTTTTCCAGGTAAACGCGCAATCCGGGATGGCGTTTGAGCACCGGATCGAGCAGCTCCGGCCGTCCCGCCGCGATGCTGAAGGTCGGTTCCCGTGGTCCGATTCCTTCCAGGTGAATCAGCGTCGGCAGGTCGAATTCTTCCGCCAGCGCAAACAGGGGCTCCAGCGCCGGATCGTCAGGGCCAATGCCCGCCAGCTGCGTGGCCAGCTCGCCCATGCCCTGCAGCTGCCCGGCCCGGTAAGCGGCGCGCAACTGGTCCAGATCCACGGCGTGCGGATTGACGATGAACGGGCCGGCCAGAAAGCGGCCCGGAGCCGCGTCTACCCATTCCCGTACGCCGTCAACCGGCCCGCTCAGAAAACCCAGCACAATGTTGTTGCGCTGCATGGCCTCCAGCGTCAGCGCACGCACCTGCGCATCATCCTTGGCCTGGGTAGGTGCCCCATCGCACCACCCGTGCGGCAGGCATACGCGCGGCATGACGCCACCGGAATCGGTGCGCGGCAGCGGCCCGGAAACATGCATGTGCATGTCGATGATGGGCGGTGGTAGGGGTTCCGCCCCCTGCACTGCGAATGGCGTTCCCAATACCGCCACCACACCGAGTACGCAGCGCGCGACCAATCGTGACCTACGCATCCTTAGGGCACCTCCGCAGCTTTATCAGACCGGCTGCTCGTCATGCCAAGCCTACCCGGATCGCGCCCTGGGCTACAACCGGAGGCCAGGCAAGCGACCGCAGCGCGCGATCACAGCCGCACTGTGAAGCCGACGAGTGCAACACAGCCCATCCGGGGGCGCGGTCAGAGCCGAGCCCTGTTACACGACCTTTACGGCTTGCTGTTGCCGCGCGGCCTGTGGGCCCGCACATCCTCCAGGGTCCAGGTCACCGGGGTGTCCTGGCGCGCGGCGCACTCGGGCGTCTCGGCGATGGACGCGTCGGGTTGGTAATCGATTTTATTGGCGAACTCGGAGGCGATTTCCCTGGCGTTGTCCGGGCCGTATTCCACGTATTTCTCGGCAAACGTGGTCAGCAGGATCGTTTCCTCGTTGGCATCCCAACCGAATATGCCGCCATGCGGCACGCAGGTGGGGATGATGATCGAGTCACCCTCCCGCAGTACCCGTTCGAACTCGCCGTCGTAGCCGGCCTTGAACAGCACACTGCCCTTGATTACCACGCCGGTTTCTTCATTGTGGCGGTTGAGCCGTATTGGCAGCTCGCGGCCCTTGCCGGCGGCCGTCTTGTAGATCGCCAGAGTGCTGTTCGGCCCGTGGCGAAAATCGAAGAAAAAACCTCCCGGCGGCACTTCACGCTGGTCCAGGTGCTCATAGATGTTGAAAAAACGCACGCCGCCGACGCCATCGGCGCCGGAGACCTTATCCGGGCCTGCTGGCCCGGCGCCCACGGTTCCTGCCAGTCCGCACAGCATCAGAACACCGAAGGTTCTTACCATGACGTCGCCCTCGATACGCAGTGATACAGGAGCATAGCGACCGATGAACCCATGGGAGTGCCTCACACCTCCGCCAGGTCACCGTTCAGTTCCAGCCAGCGGCGCCGGTCGGGCGAGCGCTTCTTGGCCAGTAACATGTCCAGCAGCTCGTCGGTGTCGTCGTCGGCTGCTATGGTCAACTGAAGCATGCGGCGGGTGTCGGGTGCCATCACGGTCTCGCGCAACTGTGGCGGATTCATTTCGCCCAGGCCCTTGAAGCGCATGACGTTGATCCTGCCCTTGAGTTTCTCGGCCGCGATGCGGTCCAGCACACCCTGGCGCTCGGTATCGTCCAGGGCATAAAACTGGTGCTGGCCGACGTCGATGCGGTACAGCGGCGGCATGGCCACATGCACGTGGCCGGCCGTGACCAGCGCCGGAAAATGACGCACGAACAGCGCGCACAGCAGGGCCGCAATATGGGCGCCGTCCGAATCGGCATCGGCCAGCACGCAAATCTTGCCGTAGCGCAGACCGCTGAGGTCGCCCGAGCCTGGGTCAACGCCGATGGCAATGGCGATGTTGTGCACTTCCTGCGAGGCCAGCACCTCGGCGACGTCGACTTCCCAGGTGTTCAGGATCTTGCCGCGCAGCGGCATCACGGCCTGGAATTCGCGATCGCGGGCCTGCTTGGCGCTGCCACCCGCGCTGTCACCCTCAACCAGGAACAGTTCCGTGCGCGCCGGATCCTGCAAGGTGCAGTCGGCCAGCTTGCCGGGTAGCGCCGGGCCGGAGGTGATGCGCTTGCGCACCACCTGACGCGCTGCCTTCAGGCGCCGGGCGGCGCGGCTGATGACCAGTTCGGCCAGGCGCTGGCCGATATCGGTATGGGTGTTCAGGTACAGACTGAAAGCGTCCTTGGCCAGACCCGAGACGAAGGCGGCGCACTCGCGCGAGGACAGCCGCTCCTTGGTCTGGCCGGTGAACTGCGGCTCGCGCAGCTTGGTCGACAACACGTAGGCGATGTTCTCCCAGACGTCCTCGGGGGCGAGCTTCAGGCCACGCGGCAACAGGTTGCGGAACTCGCAAAACTCGCGAATCGCCTCGGTCAGCCCGGTACGCAGGCCATTGACGTGGGTGCCGCCCTGGGCGGTCGGGATCAGGTTGACGTAGCTTTCGGCGACCGCGTCGCCACCGTCCGGCAGCCAGGTGACGGCCCAGTCGGCCGCTTCGTTGGTGGCGCTGAAGCTGGCGCAAAACGGCGCTTCGGGCAGCTGCGGCAGGTCCACCAGAGCGGTGGCGAGGTACTCGCCCAGGCCGTCCTTGTATAGCCAGGTTTCGGTGCCGAGGGCGTCGGTGAAGCTCACTTCCAGGCCCGGGCACAGCACCGCCTTGGCGCGCAGCAGGTGCTTCAGGCGCGTGATCAGGAACGCGGCCGTGTCGAAGTACTGCGGGTCTGGCCAGAAACGCACCTCGGTGCCGGTGACGCGCCGCGCCACCTCGCCGCCGATGTGCAGATCGATGACCTTCTCGCCGCCGGCAAATGCCATGGCGTACTCGTGCCCGTCCCGCCAGACCTTGACCTCCAGCCGCTGCGACAACGCGTTGACTACCGACACGCCCACGCCGTGCAGGCCGCCCGAGAACTGATAAGCCTTGTTCGAGAATTTACCGCCGGCGTGCAGGCGGGTGAGGATTACCTCCACCCCGGGCAGGCCTTCCTCGGGATGAATATCCACCGGCATGCCGCGGCCGTCGTCGCGCACCGCAAGGGAGCCGTCGTCGTGCAGCGTGACGCTGATGTGGTGCGCGTGCCCGGCCAGCGCCTCGTCCACCGCGTTGTCGATAACCTCCTGCGCCAGGTGGTTGGGGCGTTCGGTCTGGGTATACATGCCGGGGCGTTTTCGCACCGGTTCGAGGCCGGTCAGCACCTCGATGGAAGCGGCGTCGTAGCTGTGATTCATGCGTGGGCTGGCAGGCCGGTGGGCAGCAGCCGGATCGCGTGCGCGATCCGGCCGGGGCGGGCTAAGGGTTCGCTATGCTAGTCACTATGTCCCGCGAGCGTAAGGCCGCGCGGGTGCCGATAGGACTGTGGCCAGGCCGGGATTCTCAACGCACCTGCGCACTGCCCTTGCGACGCGGGTCGCTTGCGGCC
>CAZZHF010000216.1:0-5157 GCA_964653545.1 uncultured Gammaproteobacteria bacterium
TGGCGCGCAAGATCTTCGAGGACGGCTGGTGGCGCTCCGGCGACATGGGCACGCTGGATGCCGACAATTACCTGTACCTGCGCGGTCGCATCGACGACATGATCATCTCCGGCGGTATCAACGTACTGCCAAGCCAGGTGGAGGAAGCGGTTCTTGGCCATGCCGCGGTCAGCGAATGCGTGGTGGTTGGCATCCCGGACGAGCAATGGGGCCAGCGCATCGTCGCCTTCGTGGTGGCCCGGGAGGCGGTCACGCCGGAGCAGCTCAAGGCGCATGTCGAAGCGACTGACCTTTCCAGCTACAAGCGCCCGCGGGACTACCGATTGGTCAACGAACTGCCGCGCGGCAACACCAACAAGGTCAGCCGGCGCATGGTGCGCACCCTGGTATCGCAAGGGCAGTGGCCATGACGCCGCCGACGGCCCAGGTGGACCGCACGCAGCCTGACCTCACCACGATTGACCTGAGCCGGCCGCCGACCATGGAGCAGTTCGGCGGCTACATCGCCGAGTCCGCACCCAACTTCGCCCGGCTGGTATTTCCGTTCGACCTGCGCTGGTGCAATCCGCGCGGCTCGGTGCAGGGCGGCGTGATGGCCGTGTACGTGGACGAAGCGGTCGGTTACGCCATGATGGCGACCTACCCCGACCTCAAGACCGTGTGGACCACCACCAGCCTGACACTGAACTACCTGCGCCCGATCACCAGCGGTGACATCACCGCCATCGGCCGAGTTATCCGTGTCGGCGGTCGCACCGGCTACGTCGAGGGCGAAATCCTGGATGCCCAGGGCGCGTTGTGCGTGAAGGCAGTGTCCGGGCTGCTCATACTCAAGCGCCCCGACCCGGCCTAGCAGGCCGCTGGTTTATTCAGCGACTCGCGCGGTGCCGGGACGCGCCGCCAAAATCGATGGCCATAAGCCATTGATTGTGTAAGCCGCCGTTAACCCACGCTTTTCCAGTGCCGGGCGCTGCGAAATCCAGGATGGATTTAGTCAGTGCTTCCCAAAAATAACGAAGACTGTGCGCTTCACGCCTACTCGCTCATGACCAGCCACGTCCACCTACGGATTACGCCGGACCGTGCCGACGCCGTCCGCCGGCTGATCATTGCCCTTGGGCAGCGCTACGTGCAGTACATCAACACCACCTACCGCCGCAGCAGCACCCTGTGGGACAGCCGCTACAAATCCTCGTTGATCCAGGCCGAAACCTATCGACTCAGTTGCCAGCGATACACCGACTCAACCCCGTGCGCGCCGCCACGGTGGACGATCCCGCCATTTCGGCTGGACCAGTTATCGGCCGGGCGGGCTGACCCTTACCCGACGCCGCACGAGCTTCACTTGGCGATTGGGCGAGACGATGCGGAAAGGCAAGTCGCCTACCGCGAACTGTTTCGGACGAAGTTGGATAACGAAACCGTCGACGACATCCGGCTGGCGCTTAACCAGAATCAGCCGCTGGGTAATTCAGGTTTTCATGCAAGGATCGAGGCCACGACTGGCCACGACTGGACAAAGGCGGGAGGCCAGGCCACGCGGCAGGCCGCCAACACGCAAGGACGCATCCCTGGCGCCCGATGGGGCGCAAGCAGAGCTGGGGTTATGATTCTGAATACCTTAAACAACGGTCGCCGCGAAAAACCCCCGTATTCCCGCTCCAAGCAAGCGGGAGCCTAGTGGACCCGGCCGCCTGGATGCGCACATGGTGGGCCTGTTGCGATGCGCGCCGTGCCCCGGTGCCGTCAGACGGGTGATCGGGACCTGACCCACACTGCCGCCGGCCGATCACGACACCCGACATAAAACGCCAACCGGAGGAGCTACATGCCCGAGCAATCGACTCAACAGGCCTCCGCCGCCCGGGCACGGGCGCTGGACGCCATCATCATCGGCGCTGGCTTTGGCGGTATGTACGCGTTGCATTTGCTGCGCGAACTGGGCCTGTCGGCGCGAGTTTATGACGACGCGACCAGCGTCGGCGGCACCTGGTCGTGGAACCGCTACCCCGGCGCGCGGGTCGATTTTCCCGGTGGGCCGTATTACTGCTACACCTTTTCCGAGGAACTGGTGCGCGAGTGGGATTGGGCCGAAACCCAGCCCGATCAGCCGTCGGTGCTGGCCTACCTCAACTTTGTGGCTGACAAGTTCGACCTGCGCCGCGACATCGAACTGCAAACCCGCGTCACGTCCGCGCGGTACGACGAAGCCGTCCAGCGCTGGACGGTCGAGACCAACCACGGCGCCCGCGTCAGCGCGCAGTTCCTGATCTGCGCCGTAGGCACGCTGTCGGCCGCCAACCGGCCGAATATTCCGGGCCTGGATAGCTTCGCCGGCGAGTGTTACCACACCGGCCATTGGCCGCACGAGAAAGTGGATTTCACCGGCAAGCGGGTTGGCATCATCGGCACCGGCTCGTCCGGCGTGCAGGCCATCCCCATTATGGCCCGCGAGGCCGCGCACCTGACGGTGTTCCAGCGCACGCCGCAGTACACCATCCCGGCTGGCAACCGCCCGCTGGACCCCGCCGTCACGCGCCAGACCCGGGACAACTGGCCGCAGGTCCGTCAGCAGATGATCGCGTCCCCATTCGGGGCGCCGTTTGTGCCCAGTACCCGCTCGGCCCTGGACGACACGCCGCAGCAGCGGGAGGCACTGTACGAGAAGCACTGGCAAAAGGGCGGCTTGGGCATCGCGTTTGACTCCTACTACGACATCCTGTTCGACCAGGCGGCAAATCACACGCTGGCGGATTTCGTGCGCTCCAAGATCGGCCAGATCGTGCGCGACCCCGGCACCGCCAAAAAACTGATGCCCGATTACCTGATCGGCACCAAGCGGCAGATTCTGGACTCCGGCTACTACGAGACCTTCAACCGCGACAACGTCACTCTGGTGGACCTGCGCGAGGACCCGATTGAGGCCATCACGCCCGGCGGCGTGCGCACCCGCAGCGGCGAGCACCCGCTCGACATGCTGGTCCTGGCGACCGGTTACGACGCTATCACCGGTGCCCTGCAAAACCTGAACCCGCGCGGTCGGGGCGGCGTGACGCTTAAACAACAATGGGCCGAACGCTTCAACACCTATCTGGGCATGGCCATCCCCGGCTTTCCGAATCTGTTCATGATCCACGGCCCGGAAACACCCTCCGTGCTGTTCAACATGCCCCTGGGCGCCGAGCTGGAAGGCGAGTGGATCCGCGACTGCATCCGCTACCTGCGCGAGCATCGCCTGGGCGCCATCGAACCGGCGCCGGGGGTGGAGATCGCCTGGGGTGAACAGGTCGCCGAAGTGGCTAGTCACACGCTGTTTCCGCTCACCGAGTCCTGGTACACGGGCGCCAACATCCCCGGCAAACACCGGCAGTTCGCCGTGCACATGGGCGGGCCACAGTACTTCCAGCAATTGTCCCAGGTCGCCGGCAAGGGCTACCAGGGCTTTGTGCTCGAACCGGAGCAGGTCGCACGAGTGAGCGCATGAAACGCCGCGGAGCGCCATAACGAACTGACAAGCACACGGGGTAACGATGAAATTCGGACTGCTGCATCTGTTCGAGACTGCCGGTGGACGCAGCGAACAGCAGATGGTGAAGGAACAGATCGAGATCATGGAGGCCGCCGAGCGTTACAACTTCCACTCCGTGTGGACGGCCGAACACCACTTCAGCGAGTACGGTTTTTGCGCCTCGCCGGCCCTGGCGCTGGCGGCCGTGGCACAGACCACCAGCCGCATCCGCCTGTGCAGCGGCGTGGTGGTGCTGCCCTTTCACCACCCACTGCGGGTGGCGGAAGAATTCGCGATGCTGGACCTGCTCAGCGACGGCCGTATCGAGCTGGGCGTCGGCCGCGGCTATCAGCCAAGCGAGTTTGTCGGCTACGGCGTCGACCAGTCGCGCAGCAGCGAACTGTTCGACGAATCCATCGAGATCATCCTGAAGGCCTGGTCACAGGAGACCTTCAGCCATCACGGCCCACACTACCGGTTCGACAACGTCTCGGTTCGCCCGCGACCCTTGCAGAAGCCACGGCCACCGATCTGGATGGCGGCGATTTCCGACAGCAGTTTCGAGAAAGCCGGCCGCTATGGCCTCAACCTACTGTGCTCGCCGGTGTTCGGCGGCTCGCTGGAGGTGGCACGCGACGGCATCCAGCGCTACTGGCAGGCGCTGGAAAAGCACGGCCACGACCCGGCGCAGCACGAAATCGCGGCCCTGTGCGCCATGTACTGCGGCGAAACCAACGAATCAGCGCGCCTGGAATTCGCCGAGCCGGTGACCTGGTATTTCCAGCACCTGGGCAAGTACGTGGCGCCCAAGGTCGGGCAAAAATCCATCCCCGGCTACGAAGGCTACGAGGGCGTCCGCGACCTGCTCAGCGACATCCAATGGGACCAGTTGGTGACTCACGGGGCGGTGTTTTGTGGCGACGCCGACTATATGATTGAACAGATGCAGGCGCTGCGTGAGGCGTTCGGCATCAATCACGTGCTCGGCTGGACCCGGGTGGGAGGGCTGGCCGAACACCTGGTCGAAGGCCATATGTCGCGCATGCGCGACAAGGTGATGCCGGCGCTGGCGTAAGGCCCCCGATCGCAGGCCGTTGGCTACGGTAAAGCCCCTCGCCTGCCTACCACGTCAGGTCATCAGGCACTGGATGCTCCGCGTAAGGATCGTCGGGCGACGCTTCTGCTGGCGGGCCGGACAGGGCATTGCAGACCAACACCCAGGCCGGGTCGCGCTGGGCGATTTTTTCGGCTGTCGCCAGCGGCACCAGTTCGTAGCTGTTACCCATCCTGACCACGGCGATCGTGCCGTTGACCACCTGCAGGCGCTGCGCCTCGTGCAGGGAAACCTTTCTGACCTTTCCGTCGTCGACGAATTGATACGCTGACTCGCCGTCGCTGCGGTCCAGGCGCTGGGTTTCGATCAGCTGGCGGATTTGCGCGGCGCGCGCCTTGCGCTCCCGCGCGTCCTGCTGCTCGCGATTGCGCAGGCGGTCGCTTTCCGCCTTCTGCTGCTGGGCCTCGACAACCTGCCCGGCCGGGTCAGGCGTTTGGGTACCGCGTTTGGCCGCGTCCCGTTTCTGCCGTTCGGCTTTCTTGATCTGGTCGGCCTTGACCAGGCCGGCCTTCAGCAACTGGGCTTGCAGTGGATT
>CAZZHF010000217.1:0-1173 GCA_964653545.1 uncultured Gammaproteobacteria bacterium
GATCTACCTGAGGATGGCTTGCGGACGGGGGTTCGATTCCCCCCGGCTCCACCAATATTGGCTCCACAAAGGGCCAGAAATGACAAAGGCGCTAAGTAAATCAAAGACTTAGCGCTTTTTTCATGTCCACATGGGACCAGATTGGTCCGCTTGCACCCACCGCTTGACCGGATAAGAATCCGGACAACAGGCCCCTGGAGGCCTCAAACGGCGGAGAGTTATCCGGCATGGCGGCTACCAACACCCTAAGCGACAAGTCGATACGCGCGGCTATCAAAGCCGCGACTGGGGGCAACAAGCCCCGTGCCATGAACGATGGCGGCGGACTCTCGCTGCTGCTCCAGCCGACCGGCGCGGCTTGGTGGCGGCTTCGTTACTGGCTGACAGGGCGGGAGAACCGCCTCTCCCTCGGCGTCTATCCGGACGTGTCGCTGGCCGATGCCCGAAACCGGCGAGATCAAGCTCGCAAGATGATCGCCGCAGGCGTGGACCCCAGCGAGGCTCGCAAGGCCGACAAGGTGGAGAGGGTCGCGCGTGTAAAAGCTCAAGCGCTGGTCGCTGCAGGCCTACCGGGGCCAGGCACCTTCGAACACGTCGCTCGAGAGTGGCTGACCACCGTGCACCAGATCAAGGTCAGCACCGGCCATGCCGAGCGAACTCGCATTCGCTTGGAGCAGGATGTGTTCCCCTGGCTGGGGCGGTGTTCGATCGCCGAATTGGATGCGCCCGAGCTACTTGCCTGCCTGCGCCGAGTGGAGGCGCGCGGCGCGATCGAGACAGCCCATCGCATCAAGGATTCCTGCGGGCAAGTGTTCCGCTACGGTATCGCCATTGGTGCCTGCACGCGAAATCCAGCTGGAGACCTAAAGGACGCCCTCCGGCCGGTGGAGTCTCGCCACCATGCGGCGATCGTCGACCCCAAACGCGGTGGTGAATTGTTGCGGGACATGATGGCGTATGCCGGCCACCCGGTGACGCGCGCAGCGCTCAAGCTGTCGGCGCTGCTGATCCTGCGCCCTGGCGAACTACGGCACATGGAGTGGGCCTGGATCGATCTTGACGGGGCAACCCTGACCGTTCCCGGTGACGTGATGAAGCGGACGAAGGTCGACAAGGCCAATGGCGCTCCGCATGTCGTGCCACTGGCGCCACAGGCCGTCGTGACCCTGCGCG
>CAZZHF010000217.1:1183-1689 GCA_964653545.1 uncultured Gammaproteobacteria bacterium
ACTGCACCCACTCACGGGGCACGGCCGCTACGTCTTCCCGTCGCTGCTCACTGGCGAGCGGTGCATGAGCGAGAACACCGTCCGCGGCGCCCTGAGGCGCATGGGATACGGCAACGACGAAATGACGGCCCATGGCTTCCGGGCAATGGCTCGGACGATGATCGCGGAGCGGTTGGGCGTCGCCGCGGAAGTGATCGAGGCCCAGCTCGCACATGCTGTTTCTGATGCCCTGGGCCGGGCCTACAACCGGACGCAGTACCTAGAGCAGCGCCGCGAAATGATGACCACCTGGGCCGACTACCTGGATCAGCTTCGCGAAGGCGCCCAGGTGATCCCGATGAGGGCAGCATGATGCGCGCCCCCGCTCAGGTGTCTCCGAACGTATCTGCCGCCTACGTCGAGATGGACGCGCAGGGAGAGATCCGGTTTGGCCTCAAGGAAGGGGCCACCCTGGAGGGCTTACATCCGTTGTCCGTTTGGGCTCGCACGACGGCCCATGACCTCGA
>CAZZHF010000217.1:1699-4711 GCA_964653545.1 uncultured Gammaproteobacteria bacterium
CATGATCCAGTGGAAGTCGTCTTTGTGCGCACGCGAAACTCCAGCACAGAGTGCGCTGTAGTCCCGATCGGCGCACACGCGCGCGGCACTCCAGCGTCACGCTCAGGCCGTAAGTCGGCGCGTTCGGCACGGTCATCCTCCCGGCGAGGCGCGGCGTCGAATCCGGATGTGGCAGTGCCTTCAGCGGTGGTCTTGCCGTTTCGGCGCGCCCCCGCTCAAGGCTCGCCGGACACTGAAGTTGCCGATGTTGCCGACACGATGTTGGTCGAGTTGATTTGTACAGGCCAATGGCCCGTGCAGGTTTCGATTCAGGCGAACGGCGCACTCGATGCTCGAACGAAGCTGCGCTTTGCCAATGCGCTGCGCGAGCTGTCAGCGCGGCTGCTTGACCACGAAGCACTCCACCGCCGCTAGCCCGATGTTGGACGAACCGAAACGACCACAGCGCCAGCAGTCGGACGCGATGAACGCCTTGGACTTGGAGGTGGCCGATTTGACCGAGCGCCTGTCGGCAGCGAAGAACGCTCGAAGGATATTGCACTTGCAAGAGCAATCGGTCGACGCAGGCCGTGCCTCTGGCCGTGCACGTCGCGCTGCTACAAAAGATAGAGATCTAAGGATCGTTGCGGACTACAGACGCGAGGTCGGCGGACGCCTGTACTTTTCTCGCAACGAGGTGGTCAATACCGTTGCGCGACGTCATGGTGTCAGCTCCCGCACCGTCTATCGGGTGCTCGCACAAATTGTCATGAACCGATAGGGGTAAACGGTATCTTGCGAAAGTCGTGACGCCAAGCTGGCCAATGCCACTTCGCATTGGACTTATGAACACCGACAACGCACCTACTGAACTCACCCCAGACGGTCAGAACCACCCTACCCACATCCACTCCGGGGCGAAGCGTCCGATCGTGCGCCCACCTCTCCCGGAGACCAACATCGACGTCGCGCTGATCGACATCAAAGACTTCGCGGCGCTGACTCGCATGAGCAGGTCGTGGATCCTGCAAGAGGTCGCCGCCGGAAGGGCACCCCAGCCGGTGATCCGCCGCCCGCGTTGTACGCGGTGGAAACTCTCCGACGTACGCGCGTATGCGGTCGCCCTTGCCGAGCACGGTGCGGCCGACCTGGACGGCACGAAGAAAATTGTCGAAAAAGCCACCAAGGCCATCGCGGCAGCGAAACTCGCGCGCGCCAAGCGTGCCGCCGAAGTTGCGTCTCCTGCTGCGTCGAAGTGAAGGGTCAGCACCGCCATGCAACACCCGACACATGCCCGTTGGGCAGGTCAGGCTCCGCCTGAGCCGCCCACAAATGAAACGGGCCCGGTCGCTCGCTACAGCGACCAAGCCCTGGACGAACAGGAAACCTCTTACACCCCGAATTCTGTCGCTGTCGAAGCGAAACGCAAGGCCTTCGCGACGCTGACTGCACGGCTGGCGCTGGTCGGCCTGCAACTGCACCGCCTCGATGACGACACCTTGCTGGTGACCCACTCGAGCCAGGCCCGTGTTTTCGCTGACGAGCGTTCGGTCGCTCTCTTTGCTGATGAGCTGGGGGTGGAGTCGTGAAGCCGATCGACACCATCCTCGACCGCCTCGACAAGCCGCGTCCGAGCGGCAAGGATCGATGGCGTGCACGGTGCCCGTCCTGTGGCGGCGGCAGCACTTCGGCACTGTCGATCGGCATCGGCACGGACGACGCTGTCCTGCTGAAGTGCTGGAAGGGCTGCGACGCTGAGCAGGTCGCGGCCGCGATCGGCCTTGAGCTGAGCGACTTGTTCCCGCCGAAGCCCCTGGGCGGGCACAGCGCCGGCCCGATGAAGCGCCGCCGGCTGATCACTGCGGGCCAGGCGCTCAACCTGCTGCATGACGAGGCGCAGCTTGTCGCCCTTGCCGGCAGCAACTCGGCTCACGGTGTCGCTCTCAGCGATGCCGATCGAGCCCGCGTCCTGCAGGCGGCCGGTCGCATTGCCTACTTGTTTAACGAGGTGATGGCATGAAGCCCGCCATCTTGATCGACGCGGCCTTGGCCAGCACTGGCGGCGCCACGGCTGAGGTTCATCGTGCCAAGGGCCGCCGGGCGGAGTCTCATGGCCGCGCGACTTCTCAAGCACCGGCCGTGCGCCTGATCTGCGGCGATGCTGTCGAACTTGAGCCCGTACGCTGGCTGTGGCCGGGTTTCCTGCCGGCCGCGATGCTCACCATCCTGGGCGGCGCCCCGGGCTGCGGAAAGACGACCATTGCGCTGTCCCTGGCCGCCACCATCACCAGCGGAGGTATCTGGCCTGGTGACCACGAGCGCGTGGCGTCGGGCGACGTGCTGATCTGGAGTGGCGAGGACGCTCATTCTGTGCTCGCCGCGCGCCTCAAGGCCATGGACGCCGACATGAGCCGTGTCCACTTCATCGACGGCATCACGGGCAGCGACGGAGAGGCGTTCGACCCCGGTCGCGATATGTCGTTGCTCGAGGCTGCGGCCGAGAAACTGGCCGCACCTCGCCTGCTAATTCTGGATCCGATTGTGTCGGCTGTGGCTGGCGACTCGCACAAGGGGGCCGAGGTTCGTCGGTCGCTGCAACCGGTCGTGGCGCTGGCGCAGCGGCTCGGTTGTGCGGTGGTGGGCATTACCCACTTCAGCAAAGGCACCGCCGGCCGCGACCCCGCCGAACGCATCACGGGCAGCATCGCCTTCGCGGCGCTGGCCCGCCTCGTTTTGGTGGCCGCCAAGGTCACCTCAGACGAAGGCGAGGAACCGCGGCGCGTGCTCGTGCGTGCGAAGTCCAACATCGGCCCCGACGATGGCGGCTTCGCCTACTCGCTCGACAGGGTGCTCGTGGCACCTGAAGTCGAAGGGCAGCGCGTGCTCTGGCTTGAGGCGCTGCAGGGCTCGGCGCGCGACGTGTTGGCTGAGGCAGAGGCCGATCCCGCGGGCGACGAAGAATCGTCAGCGCTCGATGAGGCAATCCAGTTTCTTCGATCTGAACTGCGCGACGGTCCGAAACCTGCGAAGGTG
>CAZZHF010000217.1:4721-5074 GCA_964653545.1 uncultured Gammaproteobacteria bacterium
CGCTTCGGCAGCAGCGAACGCACCATCAAGCGTGCGAAGGCCGAATTGCAGGCCGAATCGATCAAGGGAAAAGCGGGCTGGGTGTGGGTGCTGCCAACTAAGAGTGCCAACAGTGCCAAGGGTGCCAAAAATTCCAAGGCATCGGCTCTTGGCCCTGTTGGCGACGCAGCCAAGAATGCCAGTGACTCACCACTTGGAAACCTTGGCATTGTTGGCACTCTTGGCCCCCTTGCTGATGCCGGGGAGGTGATCTGATGGGTGCTCCTGAGCTCCTCCAGCACCTGCGGGCGGCCGGCTTCGCCATCGCCCCTGCTGAGCGTGGTGGCATTCGGGTGATGCCTGCTGGTGCTCTG
>CAZZHF010000218.1:0-5045 GCA_964653545.1 uncultured Gammaproteobacteria bacterium
CACGAAACGAAACGTATGCTGACCCGGCACTCGCGCAATGCCAGGCCGCGCACCGCCAGCGCGTCGGCCACTCAGGCGCGCATCAGCAGGCACACCGCATGGGCGGCGATCGCCTCGCCACGACCGACCGGGCCCAGCTGTTCGGTGGTGGTGGCCTTGACGCTGACCGCGTCGCGGGCGATGCCCAGATCGGCGGCGATGTTGGCGCGCATGGCATCGCGGTGCGGGGCGAGCTTTGGTTGCTGCGCCAATACGGTCGCGTCAACGTTGGCCACCGCATAGCCAGCCGCGCGCACCAGCGCGACGACGCGTCGCAACAACACGCGGCTGTCGGCGCCGGCAAAGGCCGGGTCGGTGTCGGGAAAATGCTCGCCGATATCGCCCAGCGCCGCCGCGCCCAGCAGCGCGTCGGCCAGCGCGTGCAGCAGCGCATCACCATCGGAATGGGCCAGCGGGCCGTGGCTGTGGGGTATTTCGACACCGCCCAGTACCAGGCGCCGGCCCGGCGCCAGCGCATGCAGGTCGTAGCCGTGGCCGATGCGCATCAGGCCGCGCCTGCGTCGTGGTCGTCGCCGGCACCTTGTGCCGCCAACAGGCACTCGGCGAGTGGTAAATCCTGCGGCGTGGTGATCTTGATGTTGTCGCGTCGGCCCGACACCAGTCGGGGGCCAAAGCCGGCCAGCTCGACCGCTTGCGCCTCGTCGCCGGGCGCCTGGCCAGAGGCAAGCGCTGCCTGCAGCGCGGCGCGCAGCAGCCCCAAACGAAACCGCTGCGGTGTCTGTACGGTGTAGAGACCTTCCCGGGCAAGCGTGGCGAGCACCCGGCCGTCGGTATCCGCGCGCTTGACGGTGTCGGCGACCGGTGTCGCCAGCAGGCAGCCATGATCGTCCAGCGGCAGCGCGCACAGGCGATCCAGATCGCTCGCGTGCAGCAGCGGGCGTACCGCATCGTGCACCAGCAGCGGCGCGTCGGCGGGCAGTTGACCGGCCAGCAAATCCAGCGCCACCAGCACCGATGCGGCGCGGCTGGCGCCGCCCACCACCTGTTGCAGGGGCTTGGCGCAGCGGAATCCCGGCAGCGGCCAGTGAGTGTCATCCGCGTGCAGCACCAGCACCAGCCCGGCCACGCGCGGATGCCGGGCCAGGCGTTCCAGGGTGTGCAGCAGGATCGGCCGTCCGGCCAGCGATAAATATTGCTTGGGCCGCTCGCCCCCCATGCGCGCGCCCACGCCGGCGGCCGGAACGATGGCCCAGTGGTCGGCGATCAGCGGGCGGTCAACCACCAGCCGGCTATTCAATAACGCGGATAAAGGTCTCGCCCGACCTGATCATGCCCAGCTCGGCACGGGCGCGGTCTTCAACCGCGGCAAGACCGGTGCGCAGGTCCTGCACCTCGGCGGTGAGTTGATCGTTGCGCTCGGCCAGCAGGTCAACGGCGTCCTGTGCGCGCTGCACCCTGGCCTGTGTCGCCTGGACCGAAAACAGGTTGCCGGGCGCCAGCAGCAAGCGGTATTGCAGTCCGATCAGGACCAGCACCAGCGCGAGCAGCACGGCGCGCACGCCTCAGCGCGCCAGTGTCGCGAACACGGCGGCGCCCGGGTAACGGGCGGCGGCGCCAAGTTCCTGCTCGATGCGCAGCAGGCGGTTGTACTTGGCCACCCGGTCCGAACGCGACAGGGAGCCGGTCTTGATCTGCCCGGCACCGCTGCCCACGGCGATGTCGGCAATGCTGGTGTCCTCGGTCTCGCCCGAGCGGTGCGAGATTACCGCCGTGTAGCCGGCCTTGCGCGCCAGGAGCACGGCGTCCAGGGTTTCCGACAGCGTGCCGATCTGGTTGACCTTGATCAGGATGGAATTGGCCACCCCGGCGGTAATGCCCTGTTGCAGGGTGGCGGGGTTGGTCACGAACAGGTCGTCGCCGACCAGCTGCACGGTTTTGCCCAGGCGGTCGGTGAGCAGCTTCCAGCCGTCCCAGTCGTCCTCGGCCAGACCGTCCTCGATGGAAATCACCGGATAGCGGCCGGCCAGATCGGCCAGGTAATCCACGAACTCGGATGCACCCAAGCGACGCCCCTCGGATTCCAGCGCATAACGCCCGTCCTTGTAGAACTCCGTGCTGGCCACGTCAAGCGCCAGCAACACCTGGTCGCCCGCGGAGTAGCCGGCACTGCCGATGCTCTCCAGCACGATCTTGAGCGCTTCCTCGTTGGAGGCCAGGTCCGGCGCAAAGCCGCCTTCGTCGCCCACCGCGGTATTGAGCCCGCGCGCGCGCAGCAGGCGTTTCAGGGCCTGAAAAATCTCCGCCCCGCAGCGCAAGGCTTCCGAAAAACTCGGCAGGCCGCTCGGGATGACCATGAATTCCTGCAGATCCACGCTGTTGTCGGCATGGGCACCGCCATTCAGGATGTTCATCATCGGTACCGGCAGGCTCATGTCGAGCCCGCCGCACAGCGTATTGATATGCCGGTAAAGGGGCTGCTTTTGTACCGCCGCCGCCGCGTGGGCCGCCGCCAATGACACCGCCAACACGGCATTGGCGCCCAGACGCCCCTTGTTGTCGGTACCGTCGAGCCGGAGCAGCGCGTCATCCAGGCCGCGCTGGTCGGTGGGGTCCAGGCCGCGTACCGCGGGCAGGATTTCGCGCACCACGTTGTCGACCGCCTTGCGCACGCCCTTGCCACCGTAGCGGCCGGCATCCGCGTCGCGCAGTTCCAGGGCCTCGCGCGAGCCGGTCGAAGCGCCGGAAGGCACCGCCGCGCGACCCAGTTGGCCGCCATCGGTCAGTACATCCACCTCTACCGTGGGGAAGCCGCGCGAGTCCAGAATCTCGCGGGCTTTCAGGTCGACAATCCTGCTCATCGGGCCTCAGGTCTCGGTTGTGTGCATCAGCGTCTGCTCGGCAAAACCGGCCGCCTTGACCATTCGATCCAGGCCGACCAGCGTTTTCAGCAGCGCCTCCCTACGATCAAGCGGCCAGGCGTTTGGCCCGTCCGACAGGGCCTGCGCGGGATTTGGGTGAGTTTCCATGAAAAGGCCGGCGACGCCGGCCGCCACCGCTGCCCGGGCCAGTACCGGCACGAATTCACGCTGGCCTCCCGAGCGGTCACCCTGGCCGCCCGGCAGCTGCACCGAATGCGTGGCGTCGAACACCACCGGGCAGCCGGTGGCGCGCATCGCCGCCAGCCCGCGCATGTCGACCACCAGATTGTTGTACCCGAAGGACACGCCGCGCTCGCACACCAGTATCTGGCCCGTAGCGCCGGCGGCGTTTGCCTTGGCGACCACCTGGGTCATGTCGCCCGGCGCCAGGAACTGGCCTTTCTTGATGTTGACTGGCTTGCCGCTGGCGGCAGCCGCTTCGATCAGGTCCGTCTGCCGGCACAGGAAGGCCGGCGTCTGTAGTACGTCCACCACCTGCGCCGCGGCCTGCACGTCGTCGGCTGTGTGGACGTCGGTCAGCACCGGCACGCCAAGCGTCGCGCGGACCTCGGCCAGGATGGCCAGACCGGCGTCCCGGCCAGGGCCGCGAAAGGTGGTTCCGGAACTGCGGTTGGCCTTGTCGAACGAGGCCTTGAAGATAAACGGCAGGCCCAGGCGCGTGCAGATATCCTTGAGCGTCGCCGCGGTATCCAGGGCCAGCTGTCGGCTTTCCGCCACGCAGGGGCCGGCAATCAGAAACAGGGGTTGCGTCAGGCCGGCTTCAAACCCACACAGCTTCATGCCGGAGCCGGCTGCGGCGCGTGAGTGACGTTATGGATACGCGCGGCCTCGACAAAGCTGCTGAACAGGGGATGGCCGTCGCGTGGGTTGGACGTGAATTCCGGGTGGAACTGGCAGCCTACGAACCACGGGTGATCCGGCAGCTCGATCATCTCCACCAGCCCGTCCTGCTCGGAGCGACCCGATACCAGCAGGCCCGCGCCCTGCATTTGCGGCAGGAAGCGCGGGTTCACTTCGTAACGATGCCGGTGGCGCTCGACAATCCGCTCCTCGCCGTAGATGCGCCGTGCCAACGTGTCGTCGTTCAGGATGCAGGTCTGGCCACCCAGGCGCATGCTGCCGCCCAGATCGTTACCCGCCGCCCGCTGCTCGCGTCGGCCGCTTTCGTCCAGCCACTCGGTGATCAGCGCCACCACCGGCTCGGATGTGGCCGAGTCGAACTCGGTGCTGTGCGCGGCATGCAGGCCGGCCACATTGCGGGCAAATTCGATCACCGCCACCTGTAAGCCCAGGCAGATACCCAGGTACGGAATGCCCCGCTCGCGGGCAAAACGCACGGCAGCGACCTTGCCCTCGATGCCCCGCTCGCCAAAGCCGCCCGGCACCAGAATGGCGTCCATGCCGCCCAGACAACCGACGCCGTCGCTTTGCAGGGACTCGGCGTCGATGTAGTGCACCTTGACGCGGGTGCGGGTGTGGGCGGCGGCGTGGTCCAGCGCCTCGTTCAGGGACTTGTACGAATCGGCCAGATCGATGTACTTGCCGACCAGCGCGATGTCCACCGCCGCCGTCGGGTGTTCGAAGTCATGGATGTAGCGATCCCAGGATTCCAGGCGCGAGGTGCCCACCGGCAGATCCAGCCTGCGGGCCACGAAATCGTCCAGACCCTGATCGTGATAGTGACGCGGAATCTTGTAGATATTGTCCAGGTCCTCGGCCGAGATGACGGCCTCGCGCGGGACGTTGGTGAACATGGCGATCTTGCGCCGCTCCTCTTCCGGCAGTGGCTGCTCGGTGCGGCACAGCAGCGCATCCGGCCGGATACCGATGGCCTGAAGTTCCTTCACCGAGTGCTGCGTGGGCTTGGTCTTAAGTTCGCCACTGGCGCGCAGATACGGCACCAGGGTCAGATGCATATAGAGCACGTCGGCGTGTGTGCGCTCCAGGCCCATCTGACGAATGGCTTCCAGAAACGGCAGCGACTCGATGTCGCCGACCGTGCCGCCGATCTCCACCAGGGCCACGTCGGCGTCGCCGGCACCCTCGACAATGCAGCGCTTGATCTCGTCGGTGACGTGCGGGATCACCTGCACCGTGCGGCCCAGA
>CAZZHF010000219.1:0-5033 GCA_964653545.1 uncultured Gammaproteobacteria bacterium
CGAACGCCACCGAACTGCCATAGCGGGTCCAGAGCCAGCCGGCCAAGGCTGCCCCGGTCAGTTGGAACAGTCCCGTGACGAAGTGGAACAGGCCAAAGGCCGTGGCCCGCAGCTCGCGTGGTGCCTGCTCGGCGACCGCGGCCGCAAGACCGCCCTGAGACAAGCCCATGTGCAGGCCATACAGCACGACCCCCAGCCAGAGGCCCGCCGGGCCCGGTACCCAGGCGAGAGCCGCTTCGGCGGCGGCCAGCACCAGCAGCGACGCGGCCAGCAGCGTGCGCCTGCCGATGCGCTGTGCGTATGCGCCGGCCGGATAGGACATCAGTGCGTAGGTGATGCTCATCACGATCAGCACGAGGGGGATCCAGACCAGCGCGAGGTGGTCGTTTTGGGCTCGCAGCACGAGGAAAGCCTCGGACAGGCGCGCCAGCGCGAACAGGCCGGCCAACGCCAACAGGTGCCGGAACGACGGAGGCAACTGACGGACACCAGCCCAAATGGCCGCCCAGGCGGCTGGCGAGCCTCGAACAGACGCGGCTTCGTTCGCCGCCGATGCCGGCTCTTCGACACCCCAGGCCAGCAGGGCTACCGCCAGCATGGCCGGCACGACAGCGACCCACAGCACCGCGCGCATGTCGCCGGCCCACAACCACAGAAAGAACATGGCCAGCAGCGGGCCGAGGAAAGCGCCGACGGTGTCCAGGCCCTGGCGCAGGCCATAGGCGGCATCCCGTAACGCGATTGGGGTGAGGTCAGCGACGATGGCATCGCGCGGTGCCCCGCGGATGCCCTTGCCGATCCGGTCCACGAAGCGCGCCGCGACCACGCCGACGGCCGACTCGGCGATGGGAAACACCGGCTTGGTCAGTGCAGCCAAACCGTAGCCGAGCAAGGCGAGCGGCTTGCGCCGAGCGAAGCGGTCTGACACGAGGCCTGACACCACCTTGAGCATCGACGCCGTGGCCTCGGCGATGCCCTCGATGATGCCCACTGCCAGCACCGACAAGCCGAGCACGCCAGTCAGGTAGACCGGCAGGATGGCATGCACGAGCTCGGACGACATGTCCATGAACAAACTGACCCCGCCCAGGACCCAGACCCCGCGCGGTACGCGCCGCCAGGCGGGCTTCCTGTCGAGGCCAGGCCGGTCGTCACTCACCAGCCGCCCCGTCGAGCACGCGCAGCAGCTGTGGGATGTCCACAGGTTTCGTCAGGTAGGCCTCGAATCCCAGCCGCAAGGCGGCGTTGATCTGGGCCGGCAGCGCATCTGCAGACAGGGCCACCAACCGGATGTGCTGCGTCCGCGGATCCGCAAGCAGAGCGGCGGCCAATTCCAGTCCGGTGGTGTCGCCGAGGTGCATGTCGACGAGCATCACATCCGGCCCCACGGCACGCGCCAGGTCGAGTGCCTGCGATCCGGAACTGGCCACGTGTAGCTCAAAGCCGGGATGAGCCAGCAGGGCACCGCGAACGATCTCGACGTTGACCTGGTTGTCCTCCGCATAGAGCACACGCAGTCGGCCGAGCGACGCCGGCCGGGTCGTCTGGCGCATCTGCTGTTCGATGACGGCGCCTGGCTCAGCGCAGTCCAGCATCAGTTCCACGCGGGTACCGGTGCCGCTGCGGCTCTTCACCCGGAGTTCACCGTCCATCAGCTCGACCAGATGCCGGGCGAGCACCAGCCCGATGCCCGTACCCTCGACGGACGAGCGCTCCGCTCCCAGGCGATTGAAGGGCTCGAACAGGTGAGCCTGCTGGGTCTCGCTGATGCCGATACCGTTGTCTACGACGTGAATCTCGGCATGAGTCTCGTTGCGTATCCACTCGACGCGGGCCGAGCCGCCGGGTCGGTTGTACTTGATGGCGTTGGACAGCAAGTTCAGAAGCACCTGGCGGAGCCGGACCCGGTCGGCGCGGACCAGCATGCGCGGTACCCCGTGGACGCCGGCGCCCTGCAGGCTCAGCTGCACGTTCGCGGCCTCAGCCTGCACGCGCAACAGGGTGCAGCACTCCGTTGCAACTTCGAGGACATCGACGACTTCGGGCGAGACCTGCAGCTGCCCAGCCTCGATCCTCGACAGGTCGAGCACGTCGCCGATCAGGGCGAGCAGGTGAGTGCCGGCCAGTTCGATCTGCTCGACGCGACGAACGGCCTCGGCAGGCAGCGGATGGCTGCGGTCCAGCCGCAGCAATTGTGCGAACCCCAGCACGGCATTCAAGGGCGTCCGCAGCTCATGGCTCATGCGAGAGAGGAACTGCGTCTTGGCCGCGTTCGCCTGCAGCGCCAAGTCGGCGGCCCTGACGGCAGACTCGGCCTCTTTGCGTGCGCTGATGTCCTTGGTGACTGCCACCAGGTAGTCCGGGCGATCGTCGGCGTCACGGACCAGTGTCACCGCCTGCAGCACCCAGATCGTGGACGCGTCACCGCGCAGAATCCGCTTCTCGATCGAGTAGCTCGCCTGCTCGCGGCGAAGCAGTCGCCGGATGTGTGCGGTCTCGGGCACGACGTCTTCGGGGTGTGTGACCTGCTGCCAGTGCATGGTCAAGAGTTGGTCGCGAGCGCGGCCGAGGGTCTCCGTAAGCGTGCCATTGACCTCGGCGAAGTGGCCGTCGAGTGCGATGCGGGCCATGCCGACGGGAGCGAGCTCGAAGGTGTCGCGGAGCTGGCGCGCCGTTCGGTCGCGCTCGGTACGGGCCTGGATGCGTTCGCTGATGTCGATGAAGGTGACGACATGGCTCGATGGCCCGCCATCTTGCTCGACGGCGTGGCAACTGCAGTCCACCGAAAGCAGCGCACTGTCGGCGCGGCGCAAGGCCAGTTCGCGGCTTCCAGACTGTTCGGCGCCCCGGAGCCAATCCGTGTCGTCGACCGCCGGCAGGGTGGCCAAGAAGCTCGTAGCACGGCGTCCCACCAGCGCTGACGGGCTGCGGTGGCCAAGCAGGCGCGCTGCCGAGCGGTTGGCGAAGCTGCAGCGCCCTTGATCGTCGAATCCAAGGACGCCTTCGGCCATCGCATCGAGCAGGCGTCGCGTCGCGGCAGCCTGGTCGCGCAGCCGGCCCTCGGCCTCGACGCGGGCGGATTCGTCGCGGACAAAGGACGCGTAGCAGCGGAGGTCGGCGAGCCAGGCCGTTGTCATCTGCACCGGCAGGCTGCTGCCGTCCAGGCGTGACTGGAGAGCTACGGTGCGCGTTACCCCTAGGCGGCGCGCCTCTTCCAGGTGCGCGTCAATGACCGCCGTTGACTCGTGAGGCGTCAAGTCGGACAAGCGCATGCCCGTCAGCCGCTCGCCGGCCCGGCCCAGCATGGCGTGGTAGCCCTCGTTGCAACGAACTATTCGCTTGTCAGTGCCCACGACAACGAACCCGTCGCTGGCGATGTCCATCGCCCGTTCGGCGAGGTGGGCTCGACGCTGCCAGCCCCTCAGGAAAGGCACCAGCACGGCTGCACACAGCAGGCTGAGCGCGGCATCGTCGATCAGGATCTCCGACCACTCACCGAGTCCGTGGTGCCACCACTTCTCGGTCACTGTCAGGACGATCATGTCGGCCGCAAAGATCACCAGGACGACGGACAGCACGAGCGCCAGCGGCGACCAGGGAGCGGTCACCGCCCTGCGCCACGCCGGCCGGTTCGGGTAGGTGGCGTTGGCAGCTTGCATGGGGAGTCAGCGATCTCGTCGAAAGGCAGCCAGAAGGATGCTCGGTTGGCCAGGCCGACGCCAGTGCCGGATGGCACCTGTCCCAGGTGACCCTCGCCATCAGACGGGGATGCGTGGTGGCACCCCCCGCCTGGCCCATGCGTGCACGCTGCAGTTTGCCGAGCCGTCGCTTAATCGAGACTTAAGCGTTGAGGGCGCGCGTGATGAAGTCAGGGCCGCTGCTGCCGGGGCGCGGTTGGCCGCGTCGCGCGCGAACGTTCGCGCCGCCAGCGACGGATAATGTAGGCCGCAGCGCCCATCAGCACGATCACGATCACGGCCAGGGCTTCGTAGTGCGCCGCCATGCCGATCAGCCGAGCGATGGCGTTCCCGAATGCGTAGCCGAGCCCGGCAAACACGGTTGCCCAGACCGCGGCTCCGAGCGCGTTGAGGGCCACGAAGTCGGCCCATGGAACCCTCGCCAGGCCGAGGGCGATGGGGCCTGCAGTGCGCAGCCCGTACATGAAGCGCACACCGAACACCACCCACCGGCGGTGGCGGTGAATCAGCGGCGAGAGGCACTGCACGCCGTCACGCAGCCCAGGAGCCTTGCTCAGTATCCAGTCACCGCGCCACCTGCCGAGGGCGAACAAAGCCTGGTCCAACGCGAAGTTGACGGCCGCGGCCAGCAAGGTGACCGCCCACCATGGGGCGTAACCCTGGTGTGCGGCGAAGCCGGCCAGCACCACCGTGGTTTCGCCCTCGACCAGGCTGCCCAGCACGATCGCGGTGTAGATATGGGTGTGCAGCAGGTGCGGGAGGTCCATGGCAGGCGTGCGCGAAGCATCGCATCGGAGTAGGTCGCCGCAAAGTGCCGCCGCTTGCGTTCGGTGCAGTGTCTTTCGTCATTGTCCACATTGCGAGGCCACCGGTGGGTCCTTGCGGGGGCGCAGCCAGAGCCTCATTAAGTCCCGCCTAAGTCCCGCTTCATAGATTGGCTGCACGGCTTTCGGCATGGTGCCGATCCGCCGCATTGACTGTAAAGGGTTCGCCATGCACACCGTCTACCTTCACTTGCCCCGCGTGTACCGGCACCCGGTGATCGACATCACCCCCCTGCCGTGGTGGCGCCGAACGGCACGCGCCGCCTTGGCGCTGCTGATCTTCGTCGTGGCAGTTCCGTTGCTGTGGCTGCTGGGAGGCCTCTTCGCGCTGGCGCTGTTGGGTGGCACTGCCGCTATGCTGGTGGTCGGCATGGTGCGCGCATGGCAGTTGGGCGGTGCGGCGCGCCGCACCGCTCATGCCTCTCAGCCCACCCATCCTGCATCATGAGATTGCTCCTCGTCGAAGACGACACGATGATCGGTGAAGCCGTCCTGGACCTGCTGCGCGCCG
>CAZZHF010000220.1:0-5019 GCA_964653545.1 uncultured Gammaproteobacteria bacterium
GCGACATGGCTGACACGATGGTGAGCGAGAACTGGCGGTAGATGGCGCCGGTGGTGCCGGGGAAGAAGGCCATTGGCACGAACACCGCCGACAGCACCAAGGCGATGCCGATCAGGGCGCCGGTGATCTGGCGCATGGATTTTCGCGTCGCCGAGCGGGCGTCGAGGTTCTCCTCGTGCATGACGCGTTCAACGTTCTCAACCACCACGATGGCGTCGTCGACCAGCATGCCGATCGCCAGCACCAGGCTGAACATGGTCAGCATGTTGATGGAAAAACCGGCGATCGAAATAATGCCAAACGTGCCCAGCAGCACCACCGGCACGGCCAGGGTCGGGATCAGTGTCGCGCGCAGGTTCTGCAGGAATATCAGCATCACCAGGAACACCAGGCCGACCGCCTGCACCAGGGTCAGGGCCACTTCCGTGATGGCTGTGCTCACGAACGGGGCGCTGTCCTCGGCAAGCCGCACCACCACGCCGGGCGGGAAGTTCGGTTCGAGTTCGGCCAGGCGGGCGCGTAGCCGTTTGGCCGTTTCCAGCGCATTCGCGCCGGGCGCCGGAATGATGCCCACGCCGGATGCGGCCTTGCCGCTGTAGACGTTCTTGAAGCCGTAGTTCTCGCTGCCGATGCCGATGCGGGCGACATCGCGCAGGCGCACCCGGGCGCCGTCCGGCTGCACTTTGAGCAGGATGTTGCCGAACTGCTCCGGGGTTTCGAGCCGGCTTTGCGCCAGCACGGTGGCGTTCAGCCGCTGGCCCGGCATCGCCGGCAAGCCACCCAGTTGGCCGCCCGCGACTTGCGTGTTCTGTACCCGGATGGCGGCGTTCACGTCAGGGACGGTGAGCCCATACTGGGCAAGGCGATCCGGGTTCAACCACACGCGCATGGCGTGCTGGGCGCCGAACAGCGCCACATCGCCCACCCCGTCGATACGCCCCAGCGGCTCCTGGATATGGGCGGCGACAAAATCGGCAAGGTCCGACACCCCCAGGCGGCCATCATCGGACACGAAGGCCAGCACCATCAGGTAGCTTTGCGTGACCTTGTTGACCTGCACGCCCTGCTGCACCACTTCGTCCGGAAGTAGCGGCTCGGCGGCCTGCAATTTGTTCTGGACCTGAACCTGGGCGATGTCCGGATCGGTGCCGGGCTGAAAGGTGAGCGTCAGCTGCGCGTCGCCGGTAATGTTGCTTTCGGAGGCCATGTACAGCAGGCCGTCCAGGCCCACCATTTTCTGTTCAATGACCTGCGTGACCGAGCTGTCCAGGGTGGCCGCCGAGGCCCCGGGATAGACGGCGCGTATCTGGATCCCGGGCGGGGCCACGTCGGGGTAGCTTTCGATCGGCAGCGTTCTGATCGCCAGCGCGCCAGCGAGCATGATCGCAATGGCAATCACCCACGCGAAGATGGGCCGGTCGATAAAATAATTAACCATGCCCGGCACCCTTGGGTCCCGGGACCGGCGGCGGACCTGGATTTGCCGGCGCCTCATCCGCGGACACCGGGTTCACTGGCATGCCGGGCGTAAGGCGCAGCGGGCCGCGGACTACGACACGGTCACCCGGCAGCAGACCGCTGCCAACCAGCCAGGCATCACCGGCCGCGCGGCGGGTCTCGATCACGCGTGCTTCAAGTATGTTGTTGGCGCCGACGATCAGCACGCTGGCCTGGCCTTCGGCATTGCGCGTCACGGCCTGCTGCGGAATCAGCAGCGCCGCGTTTTCCATGCCCTCGCGCAGACGGCCGCGCACGTACATGCCCGGCAGCAGGTGATGATCCGGGTTCGGGTACACGGCGCGCAGGTTCACTGAGCCGGTGCCGGCATCCACGGTTACGCCCGAAAACTTGAGGTGGCCCGGCAGCGGATAGACGCCGCCGTCTTCCAGCACCAGGTCGACCCGGGCAGCATCGGGTCCAGCCCGCTCCAGTCGGCCTTGCTCGAACTCCCGGCGCAAGCGCAGCAGTTCGCTGGTGGGGCGCTGGATATCCAGATAGATCGGGTCCAGCTGCGTGATCTGGGCGAGTTTTTGCGGTTGGCCGGCGGTGACCAGCGCGCCCTCGGTGATGAACGATTCGCCTATGACTCCGGCGATTGGCGATTCGATGCGCGTGTAATTGAGGTTAATGCGCGCGGTTTCGAGCACGGCGCGGGCCGCTTCCACCTCGGCCAGTGCCTGTTGGTAGGCGGCCTGTACGTCATCGTTGTCCTGCTTGGGTACTGCCCCGGACCGGGCCAGGGGCGCGAAGCGCTCGGCCTTGAGGCGCGCCACCTCGGCGACTGCCTGGGCCCGTTTCTCGTCGGCCTCGGCCCGTCGGGCGGCGGCCCGATACGGCGCCGGATCAATTTGATACAACCCCTGCCCGGCGCGGACCGTCTGGCCTTCCTTGAACAGGCGCTTTTGCAGGATGCCGCTGACCTGCGGGCGGACCTGCGCCACGCGATAGGCCGTGGTACGGCCGGGAAGTTCGGTGATCAGGGCAAACGGCCGCGGCTGCATCTGGATCACGCCCACTTCGGGCGGCGGGCGCTGCGCCTGGGCCGGTGGCGCACCCGGTCCGCAGGCGCCCAGCGCCGCCAAGCCCGACGCCAGCAGGCTAATGCCTACAACGCGCAATCCAGCCTGGTCTAGCTTCATGGGGTGTCCTCGCACGGGATTCAAGATCGGCCGCCAGGGGAGGGCAGACCGACCGATCGGTCAAATTTAAAAGGCAAGCCGGGCGCGGCTCCCGATACCGGGAGTCGGCTGCGATTTGCAGGAATCCCGCGCAGTATAAGCGTTGGCGGGCACATCGGTCGACCGCCAGAGCGCTTGTTGCAGGCCCCTCAGTACCGGCCAGCGCTGCTGGTTGGCGGTACTTGCCCGTTACCCGGCGATTCCTTGACAGCCGTCAGGTTCGGTTCTCCGCAACCCCTTAGCATCCTCCCTTACCCGTCACCGACGGGGTCACGTGAGCAGTGCGCACAGGAGAAAGGCAGCCAATGACCGCCAGCATTACCCTGCCGGACACCGTCATGGAGTGGCCGGCCAAGTACAACGAAATTCCCAAGGCCGTGTTCGAGGAGCCCGGCCTGTGGCGCCTGGAACTCGAAAACATCTTCTACGGCGAGGAGTGGCATCCGATCGCGCACCGCGCCGAGGTTCCGAACCCTGGCGACTACAAGGCCGCCTTCATCGGCGAGATGCCGATCTTCGCCGTGCACGGCGATGACGGAAAGATTCGCGTGTTCCACAACGCCTGTGCCCACCGCGGATCTACGCTGGTCACCGACAGCGCCGGCAACAAGTCGGACTTCGAGTGTCCCTATCACCGCTGGCTGTTCAGCCGCGAAGGGGCGCTGGTGGGGTGTCCCAACAGCCAGGAGTTCTCGCCGAGTTTCAGCAAGGAGAAGTTCGGCCTGAAGGAACTGCGTAGCGAGGCGTTCAGCGAGCTGTACTTCGTCACCATGAGTGACCGGACACCGGACCTGCTCACCTACATGACCGGGGCGGTGGCCGATCCGTTGTTGCGGGTGCTCGGCAACGGCCACAGCCTCAAGCTGCTCGGCTACCAGAAGGTCCACTACGACTGTAACTGGAAGGCCTACGTCGACAACGACGGCTACCACGCGCCGCTGCTGCATCTGGCGTTCAAGATGATGGGCTGGCAGGGCGGCAAGGGCGAGCAGATCGTTACCGAGAACGGCCACATGGCCTTCGATTCCGAGCTGACCATCCCGAGCAAGATCGACGCGCTCGAGGACAGCTCCATTGTGCAGTTCAAGGGCGACCCGGACAGCAAGGGTTCGATCGTGGTCAGCACCTTTCCGGTGACCGTGTTCACCAAGCACATGGACATGCTGAACATCCGCTACGCCTTTCCCAAGGGGCCGCGCGGGGTCGAGGTGCACTACGCCTATTTCGCGCGCGAAGACGACAGCCCCGAGCTGCTGGCGCACCGCACGCGCCAGTCCGCCAACCTGCTTGGGCCCAGCGGCCTGATCAGCCTGGAGGATGCCGCCATCTTCACGCGCATTGATCTTGGCAACCGCTCGCCGGGCAACGCCATTTTCCAGAAGGGCGTGACGGACGAGTACAAGCTCGCGTTCAACGTTAAGCAAAACGACGAATCCGGCAACCTCCCACGCTGGGAGCACTACCGCAAACGCATGGGCTTTCGCAGGGCCGCAGCATGAATGGCATCGACCACAAGGTTCGCGACGCCGTCGAGGCGCTGAACCTGAAGTACATCCGGGCGCTTGACCGGCGCGACATGCACGGCTGGCTGTCGACGTTCGACAACCCCGGCACCTACGTCTGCATTCCCAAGGAAAACGAGGACCGCGGACTGCCGATCGGCTACATGCTGGACGACAGCTACGCACGCCTGAAAGACCGCGTGACCCAGGTGACGCAAATCCAGCCCGATGCTGTGGAGCACTACCAGCCGCGCCACTTCACGCAGGTGGTCGACATCCAGCCGCTGGGCGGCGTGAACTACCGCGTGGAGACCCACTTTACCGTCAACTACACGCCCGACAACACCGGCCGCACGGACGTGCTGGCGACCGGCACCTATGTCGATGAAGTGGTGGTCAACGGCGAGGCGCGCTTTCGCAGCCGCCGGGCCGTGCTCGACACCAACGTTGTGCCGCGCTACATCGCTTATCCGATCTGAGTCCCGGAATCGACCGCGCGCGGATGAAGGTCGCGGCGGCCGGGTAAGTGTCGTCAGCCAGCCGTCGTCGGCCGCGCCTGTGAGTGCGAGCGACGGCTTTGCTTTATCCTTGCCGGCCACTATCGCATCCCCTGTTGGCCATGGCTCAGTACGTTTTCACTATGAACCGCGTGGGCAAGATCGTGCCGCCCAAGCGCGCCATTCTCAAAGACATTTCCCTGTCGTTTTTCCCCGGCGCCAAGATCGGCGTGTTGGGCATGAACGGCTCCGGCAAGTCCACGCTGCTGCGCATCATGGCCGGTGTGGATCGCGAGATCGAGGGCGAGGCCACGCCCATGCCCGGCATCAAGATCGGCTACC
>CAZZHF010000221.1:0-4990 GCA_964653545.1 uncultured Gammaproteobacteria bacterium
TGCCCTTGGACACCAGACGCTGCTGGATAACACCGTTGACCGGCGCCAGCAGCACGGTCTTGTGTACGCCGCGGGCGGCAATGTCGCGTCGTGCCCGGGCCGTGGACAATTGCTCGGTAAGCGCTTTCAGCTGGGACTCCGCCTCATCGAGTGCCGTCTCGGACACGAAGCGGTCCTTGCCCAGACTGCGATAGCGCGCTACCACCCGCTGCTGGTTTTCGAGCAACGCTTCGAGGCGCGCTGTCTCGGCACCGGTCGAGCGTAACTCGTTCTGGTAGTCCACCGCCTCGACACGGGCCAGGACGTCGCCCGCCTCCACCGCCTGACCGACTTCGACCGCAACCTCGACCAGCCGACCGGCCACCTCCGCTGCCACCATCGGCGAGGTCAGGGTGTCGATATAGCCGATGGACTCCTCAATGACCTGTATCGGGCGCTCGGCGGCCGTGGCGACGGTAATCGAAACCCGCCGCTCTACGTTCTGCGCCGGTGGCTCGCCCCCGCCACAGGCGCACAAAGCCGCCACCGCCAGCAGCAAGGGGTACCGGCGTTGCCCAAAAAACATTGAACGCATGAATACACAATCCCTGTTAGGCCTGTTAGGTTTTGTCCCAACCGCGCGCGCCCACGACCCACTCGCCTTATTGCTGCTGCTTCCCCGTTTGCCCCTGCTGACACGGGCAAACGCCATGGGCCGCGCCGGTCACGCCGCCACCACCGGTACTCGTAAAGCGTACATCAGGGAGGCTGCCTTCGGCGCCCCATTCGTCACGCCGCGGCGTGTGCCAGGATAGTAGCAGGCAGTTATCGGTCATGCAGGCCGCGCTGTGGGCCCGGTATGGGGGCAGCATGACAAGCTGGCCGGCATGCGCGGTCAGCGCGGCACCACGACCTTGCGTGAAAGCCATGGTACCGCGTAGCAGGAAGGTCACCTCCTCCCCATGCACCGCGTGGGCCGCTCGCAAATGGCCTGCCTGGCCAACGCGCAGCCGCGTGACCGCCACGCTTACGTCCTGTCCGTGCCAATGACGAAATGCCAGGGACTCGGACCCCACTGGCAACAGCGTTGCCTCGACCTGTTGCAGATTGAACAAGGTACGCACGGCGGGGCCCGCATCGGCGGGGCGTGCCGACGCCACGGCCGACCGGCTATGACCTGGAAAATACGCATTACCATCCTCGGCCGCATACTCGGGCCGCGGCGGCGTCACCACGCTGAGGATACGGTTGGCATTGGTACCAAACGCTCTGGTATGGCGAACGTTGGCTTGGACAAGGATCACATCGCCCTGGCGCACCGAGTAGTGGCGTGCGTACTCGTCGACGATGCTCGAGTCCCCAACCATCTGCACCGCCATTTCACTGCCATGGCTGCGCAAAGAAAGTCCCGCGTCCGACCCAGCCGATGCCCGGAACTCGAACAGCGCCGTGCTCTGATGAGTACCAAACCAGTGGCGCATATACACCGCCCCGGGCACGATTTCTTTCAGCCGGGCGCGGGCAACCTCCAACACCCGCAGTTCCCCGGGGTGCAGCCGCGGGTCATCCTGCGCGTCGGCAACGCCCACAAAGAACACCACGAGCATTCCAAAACCCATTCCGATGGTGCGCACGCTGCCTCCTGTTGGCCCTCAAGCCGTGTGCCGTGAACGCCGCCATCACCCACAGCGGTGTGGGACCCCGAACCCGGAAGGTCGACTTCGGGGGCTTGCGCTCAACATTTTGTTTCGCGGGTCGATAAGCGATTTGCATCGCAAGCGTCCCGGCTTGTGATATGCAAGAGTACCTCGCCGGAATCCGGCTACTCAGCAACGTTAGCGAATAAGGCATTGCAAGAGCAGACATTGTTATAGTTGGCCCCGTCCAGGAACGATGAGGGGACCGAGGACAGCATAAATTCAGGCATGGCAACACCAAGTACACGAATCAGCCTGATCGGATTAGCCAAACGTTTGGCGACCGACGGCTTAATGACCGAGCACGAGGCAGTCGACGCCAGCCAGGCAGCGGCGGCGAAGGATATGTCTTTGGTCGCCTATCTGGTCGAGGAGGGTGGGCTGGACGCAGCGCAGATAGCCCTGTGTGCATCGGCTGAATTCGGCCTGCCGTTGTTCGACCTGGCTGCCTTCGACGGCGATTTGTTGGGCTCGCACGGGGTCAGCGATCAGATTATTCGAAAACACCGCGCGCTGCCCCTGTTCCGGCGTGGCAGTCGTCTTTTTGCCGCCGTGTCCGACCCCACCGACTTCCGGGCACTTGACGAAATAAAGTTCAGTTCCGGGTTCAGCACCGAGGCCGTGCTGGTCCCGCACGACAAGCTGCTGGCCCTGCTCGGCCGCCTGGTTGCCGACCAGGAAAGCCAGCCGCTTGACGATATCAACGACGCCGACCTTGACGCCCTGGTGGTGGCCGACGAGGAG
This sequence comes from uncultured Gammaproteobacteria bacterium, assembly GCA_964653545.1. Lineage (GTDB taxonomy): Bacteria > Pseudomonadota > Gammaproteobacteria > Immundisolibacterales > Immundisolibacteraceae > Immundisolibacter. The sequence goes on from CAZZHF010000221.1 coordinate 2,421, forward strand.
CCCGAGATCGGGGGCAACAACGTTGATGTGGACGACGCACCAGTGGTGCGCTACGTCAACAAGTTGCTGCTGGACGCAATCAACCGAGGCGCCTCCGACCTCCATTTCGAACCGTACGAGAAGCGCTATCGGGTTCGTTACCGGGTCGACGGCATGCTGCGCGAAGTCGCCGCCCCCCCGCCGGGCCTGGCCAATCGGTTGTCCGCGCGGATCAAGGTTCTGGCCCGCCTCGACATCGCCGAACGACGGGTGCCTCAGGACGGCCGCCTGAAACTGAAAATCTCGCGCAACCGTTCGGTCGATCTCCGCGTGAGCACCTGCCCGACGCTTTATGGCGAAAAGATCGTCATGCGCGTACTCGACGGCGGATCAGGCATGCTCAAGGTCGAACAACTTGGCTTCGACCCGGCGCAGCGGGAGCTATTCGAGGAAAACCTGCGCAAGCCTTACGGCATGATGCTGATCACCGGTCCCACCGGCAGCGGCAAGACCATGAGCCTGTATGCCGGGCTCAAGGAGCTGAACCAGGCCGGCATCAACATCTCGACCGCCGAGGATCCGGTGGAAATCGTCATGGAAGGCGTTAACCAGGTCAACGTCAACGTCAAGGCCGGCCTTACCTTCGCGGCGGCGTTGCGCTCCTTCCTGCGGCAGGATCCGGACGTGATCCTGATTGGCGAGATTCGTGATCTTGAAACCGCCGAAATCGCAGTCAAGGCAGCACAGACGGGCCATATGGTGCTGGCGACCCTGCATACCAACGACGCCGCTCAGACCATCACCCGTCTGATGAACATGGGCGTGCCGCCCTACAATGTGGCCGCCGCTCTGAATATGGTTCTCGCCCAGCGACTGGCGCGGCGCTTGTGCACGCACTGCAAGAAACCGATGGATCTGCCGCGCAAGGGCCTCCTGCGGGAGGGCTTCTCGGCGGAAGAAATCGATGCCGGCCTGGTCATCTACGAGGCGGTCGGCTGCGAGCGTTGTACCGACGGCTACAAGGGGCGCATCGGCATATACGAGGTATTGCCCATCTCTGAGGAGATGCGCAAACTCATCGTGCACGAGTCGTCAGCTCACGAAATCGCCAAGCAGGCAAAAATCGAAGGCGTTATCGACCTGCCGAATGCCGGTCTCGAAAAGGTTCGGGAGGGAATCACCAGCCTGAGCGAAATTCGCCGCATCATCAAGGAATAACGGACCCGGATCTAATCGCCATGGCCACTCGCAGCGCCCCGACTCCCCGCATACCCACCTACGCATGGACGGGCTTCGACCGCACCGGCAAACGCCTGACCGGCGAAATCAAAAGCGTGGATGAGACCTTCGTACGCGACCAGTTGCGAAAACGCGGCGTGCTGCGGGCCCGCGTCAGACGCAAGTCGTCTTTGTTTGAATCGCGCAAGAGCGTCAGCACCAGCGACATCTCGTACTTCACGCGTCAGCTAGCCACCATGCTGGAAGCCGGCGTGCCGATGGTCAGTTCCTTCGACATCATCGGTCGCGGCCACGACAACCCGGCCATGACCGAGCTGCTGATGAGCATCAAGGGCCAGGTCGAAGGCGGCCTTAGCCTGCACGAAGCGCTGGCAATGCATCCGCGCCATTTCAACGAGCTTTACGTCAACCTGGTGGCCGCTGCCGAACAGGCCGGCATTCTGGATACGGTGCTGGCCAAGTTGTCGACCTATCTGGAAAAAACCGAGGCACTGAAGCGCAAGATCCGCTCCGCCATGTTCTACCCGGCCGCCACCATCGCCGTCGGTTTCATCGTGACGACCATTCTGCTGGTGTTCGTCATCCCGCAGTTCGAGGACTTGTTCAAGGACTTCGGTGCCGACCTGCCGGCTCTGACCCGTATGGTGGTCGATTTGTCGGAATGGTTCCGGGAATGGTGGTGGATCGCCCTGTTCACAGTCGTCGGCGGGGTGATTGCTGCCGCGCAGGCACACCGCCGCTCGGCACGCTTTCGCGATTTTCTGGACGGCCTGGTGCTACGCGTGCCCTTGATCGGCGACATCGTCCGCAAGGGCACGGTCGCGCGTTTTGCGCGCACGCTGTCCACCATGTTCGCCGCCGGCGTACCCTTGGTGGAAGCCATGGAGTCAGTGGCGCGGGCCTCGGGTAATGCGGTGTATGAAAAGGGCATTCGCCATATCCGCGACGAAGTGGCGACCGGCGGCAGCCTTAACGTGGCAATGGAAAACAGCCACCTGTTTGCCCATATGGTCACCCAGATGGTGGCGATCGGCGAGGAGTCGGGCTCGGTGGATCACATGCTGGCGAAAGTGGCCGATTTCTACGAAGACGAGGTCGACCAGATGGTCAGCCGCATGACCAGCCTTATGGAACCACTGATCATGGCGGTACTGGGCGTCATCGTCGGTGGCCTGGTAGTGGCCATGTATCTGCCCATCTTCAAACTGGCATCGGTGTTCTGAGCCAGACCCCTTGCTGCCCACTGTTCTCGTAAACCCGGTATTTTTTGCCGCCGTCTGTCTGTTGCTCGGCCTGGCGCTGGGCAGTTTCCTGAATGTTGTGGTGCACCGTCTGCCGGTCATGCTGCAACG